>JBDSBD010000440.1:0-6554 GCA_039921765.1 Burkholderiaceae bacterium | reverse complement strand
CGCGGCCCTGGCCGATCAGGTTGCCCCACGAGGCGACGTTCGGATCGGACAGGTTCAGGAAGGCCAGGGCGCTCTCCATCAGGATGGCCAGCGCCATCACGACGCTGGCGTAGACGATCAGCGGCGGCATCGCGTTGGGCAGGATCTCGCGAAAGATGATGGCGCGGTCGCGCAGCCCCAGCGTGCGACAGGCCTGCACGAATTCACGACTGCGCAGCGACAGGAATTCGGCGCGCGTCAGGCGCGCCGGGGCCGGCCACGACACCACGCCGATCCCCAAGGTGACGGTGAGCAGGTTGGAGCCGAAGACCGCCACCAGCACGAGCAGCAGCACGAAGCTCGGCACGGTCTGGAACGCTTCGGTGATGCGCATCAGCACGTCGTCGACCCAGCCGCCGTAGTAGCCGGCAACCGCACCGATGACGGTGCCGATGAAGATCGACAGCAGGGTGGCGACGACGCCGATCAGCAAGGAGATGCGTGCGCCGTGAAAGATCTGTGCGGCGATGTCCCGCCCCGACGAATCGGTGCCGAGTGCGAAGCGCGGATTGTCGAAGGGCCAGGACAGCGGCCGGCCGGCCAGGCTCAGCGGGTCGCCCGGATAGAACAGGTCGGCCGACAGCGCCAGGAACAGCACCGCGGCGAACAGCACCAGGCCGATGACCGCTGCCGGATTGCGCAGATACAGGCGAAGGAATGACATGACCGCAGCTATCTCCCGGAACCGATGCGCGGGTCGAGGCGCGCGTAGGCGATGTCGACGATGAAGTTGATCGCGATGACCAGCACGGCCGAGACGAAGACGATGCCGAGCAGCGTGTTCAAGTCGCGCTGCACCACCGACTCGTAGGCCAGGCGCCCGAGCCCGGGCAGTGCGAACACGCTCTCGACGACGACCGAGCCGCCGAGCAGCGAGCCGGCCTGCAGGCCGATCAGCGTGACCATCGGCAGCAACGCATTGCGCAGCACGTGGCGCACCACCACGCCGTACTCGGCCAGGCCCTTGGCGCGCGCGGTGCGCACGAAATCGAGTGTCAGCACCTCGAGCATCGAGGCCCGCATGATGCGCAGATAGATGGCCAGGAAGCCCAGGGCCAGCGTGAGCGTCGGCAGGATCAGGTATTGGGCGATGTCGAGCACGCGTGCGATGCCGGTCAGGCCCGAGCCGATGGTCTCGAACCCGCCGGGTGGCAGCCACGCGAGATGGACCGCGAACACGACGATGCTCATCAGCCCGAACCAGAACGACGGCGTGGCATAGAAGATCAGGCCCAGGGTCGAGATCGCGGTGTCGGGCCACTGGTTGACGCGGCGCGCCGCAATCACGCCGAGGACCATGCCCGCCGCGAACGCGAAGGACAGGGCCGAGACCATCAGCAGCAAGGTGGCCGGCAACCGCTCGAGGATGACGTCGAGAACCGGCTTGGCGTAGATCGCCGAGTAACCCAGGTCGAGCCGCACCAGGCGCCACAGATAGTTGCCCAGCTGCACGGCCACCGAGGCGTCGAGCCCGTAGAACTTGCGCAACTCTTCGATCATCAACGCGTCGCCGCCGCCCATCTGGGCGACGAGCGCATCGACCGTGTCGCCGGGCGCGAACTGCAGCAGCAGGAACAGCCCGGCCAGGATGATGAACAGCGTCGGCACGCTCGCGAGCAGCCGGCGCAGCGCGAGCGCAAGGATCTGCATCAGTCGCCGCCGCACCCCGAGAGGGCCGAGCGCCCCCCCGGAGAGCAGAAACGAATGGACCTGGCCAGCGTCATTTCAGGCGGTCACCCAGAGGTCGGCCCAGTTGCTCGAGATCCAGCGTGGCTGGTTGTGGTGGTTCTGCAAGGTCGTGCTCGTCACCGAAATCAGCAGCCGCTCGATCGCCATCCACAGCGGAATCTCGGTGTTGACTCGCGTCGCGAACTCGGCATACAGCTTGCGGCGCTCGGCCGGGTCGATCTCGAAGGCGGCGGCATCGATCAACTTGTCGATTTCGTCGGACTTCCAGCCCCATTGGTTGGTCCAGGGCGCGCCCTTCGGGCTGCCCGAGCGATACCACACCGTGGTCGAGACTGCCGGGTCGCCGCGGTACTGGTGCCAGCCGGTGGCCAGATCGAAGTTCCAGTCCTTGTAGACATTCGTCAGGTAGCCAGCCGCGTCGTAGCGGACGATCTCGACACCGATGCCGATCTGTTGCAGCGACTGCTGCATGAAGGTCGCCCACAGCGTGATGTCTTCACCCCAGGGTGCGGGCACCAGTCGCAGGCTGAAGCGCTTGCCGTCGGCGCCTCGCTTGTAGCCGGCGGCGTCGAGCAGCGCTTCAGCCTTGGCCTTGTCGAACGGGTACTGTGGTGTCCCCTTCGGAAAGAACTTCGGCGCAGAGCTCGGGATCGGGCCGGTGGCGGGCTGGGCCAGGCCGTAGAGGAAGTTCGAGCAGAAGAACTTGACGTCGAGCGCGCGCACGATCGCCTCGCGGACCCGGTGGTCGGCCAGCTCCTTGCGGCGGAAGTTGTACTCGATCGTGTTCATGACCGCGTTGCCCTCGTTGCCTCGGCTGCCCACCTCGAACTTGGGGTTCTTTTTCAGGCGATCGAGATCGGCGAGGGCCAGGCCACCTTCCGGGGCAATCTGGATCTGCCCCGCCTCCATCGCGGCGGCCGCCGCGGTCTGGTCGGGGATGAAGCGCCAGATGATCTGGTCGAGATAGGGGAAGCCCTTGCGCCAGTACGCGTCGTTGCGCACCGCAATCACGTACTGGCCGCGTTCGTACTTGGAGAACTTGAACGGGCCAGTGCCGATCGGCGCCGCGTTTGCCGGGTTCTCGAGGACGTTGCTGCCAGCGTAGACATGCTTGGGCGCGACGTAGCCGAGGTCGGCCAGCGCGCGCAGCAGCAGGTCGAGCGGCATCGGGCGCGAATAGCGGAACACGGCGGTGTGCGCATCGGGCGTGTCGACCGCGTCGAGATAGAGCTGCAAGGTGGTGCCGTAGTTGAGATGCTTCTTCCACATCTCCATTGCGGTGTACTGCACGTCGGCCGACGTGAACGGCTTGCCGTCATGCCAGTTCACGCCCTCGCGCAGCTTGAACGTGATCGTCTTGCCGTCGGGCGTCGATTTCCACGAGGTCGCGAGCACCGGAGTCGCCTCGCCATGCGCGTCGAGGTCGACCATCGCCTCCATGATCTTGCCGCCGATCACATAGACGCCGGTCGAGGCGCGCAGCGCCGGGTTCAGGATGCGCTGCTCGCCCTGCATGTGGACGGTCACGCTGCCACCACGCCTGGGTGTCTGGGTCGTTGTCTGGGCCTGGAGCATGTTCGGCAGGGCGGCGGAAAGAACCAGAGCCGGCCCGGTCATCACTGCATTGCGGCGGGTAAATGTCATGTTGATTCCTGAGGGTGGGGCCGATGGGGAGTGGCCGGATGTTGCAAGACGACCGACTCGGTGGCTCGATCGCGACGTGGGAATTTTCTCTCGAACGGCCGATGGCCGTCCTGCGGGCGCGGTCTCGTCAGCCGCGTTCGAACACCAGCATCGCGCCGCTTGCGTGCTCGGCGGCGACAGCGACCGAGTCCGCAGCGACCACCGCGGCGGCCCCGACCGCGCGCGCGGCCGCCCCGAGGTCGGAGGCGCGCAACACCAGCGCCGCGACCCCCTCGGTGGGCAGGGCATCGCGCTGCGCCGAGGGGTGGTGCGCACAGAACGCAGCGTGTGTCAGGAACAGGAACTCGCCGCGGCCGGGCGCCGTGGCCACGCGCGCACCATCGTTGCTCGGCAGCACCTCGCCGTCGATCAGACGGGCCAACTGCGCGGCCTGCGCGGCGGGCTCGGGCGTGACCAGCTCGACGCGTACGATGCCGGTCGCGGTGTTCGGATGAGACTGCAGCGCGGGAATCCAGACCGTGTCGCGCGTGTGGTGCTGGCAGGCGAAGATGCGCAGCTCGGCGGCACGTTCGTGGTCGGGCCAATGGAACACGCTGAACGCCGCCTCGCCGTGGCCGCCGCCAGGCAGCTCGACCGGCCGGCTGAACTCGACCGGGCCGCGGGCCTCGATGCCGCGCGCACGCAAGGCTGCGACGCCGGCCGCCGCGTCGCGGCTCGTGAACGCGGCGCGCTCGATGCCGTCGCCATGGCGGGCAAGGAACGCGCGGCTGGGTGCGTTCAGCTCGGTCTCGTGCAGAACGCCGAGCAGCTCGAGATAGTCGACGCCGAACATCATGGTGTAGTTGCCGGTGCCCAGGTGCGGGCTGTGGGTGCCGCGTGGCGACAACGTGAACCCGAGCGCACGCCAACGCGCAGCGGCGGCGTCAAGGTCCTTGACCATGACCACCAGATGATCCAACCCTTCAAGACTGGCAAGCATCGAAAACCCTCTTGTGAAATGTCGATCAGATTTCCGACCGGTCCATGCGTCGGTAGCGTATCAGCATCAGTGGCGCCAGCCGGCGCACAAGGCCATGCATCAGCAACGGGGTGGGTCGCGTGAACGGCAACGCCAGCTCGGTCTCGGGCACGCCGCAGACCGCCTTGGCGAACTCGCCGCCGAGCGCCACCGACAGACCGACGGCGCGGCCGTTGCAGCCGGCCCAGGCCCAGGCGTCGGGGCCGAGACGATGGAAGCGCGGCAGGAAGTCGTCGGTCATGCCGACGAAGCCGTTCCAGACATGATCGAAGTGCACTTCGCCGATCTGCGGCCACAGGCGCTGCAAGCGTGCGCCGATGCCCGACTTCAGGCGCGCGACGCGGTCGACGGGCAGAAGGATGGCGCCGCCGGTGATGAGCCGGTGACGCGCGTCGAAGCGCGCGAAGTACAGCTCACCGTGCGTGTCGGAGAGCGCCTGGCGGCCCGGGATCACGGTGGCGCGAACGCTTTCGGGCAGCGGCTGGGTGGCCATCTGCCAGGAGCGGATAGGCACCACTTCGCGTGCGATGTCCGGGGCCAGCGTGGCCGAGAACTCCCCGGTGTAGGCGTTCGTCGCGAGGACCAGCGCACGGGCGCGCACCTCGCCCGCGGGCGTGCGCACGACCCAACGTCCGTCGCGGCGCGCGAAGTCGAGCGCCGGCGTGTTCGAGTGGATGCGGGCCCCGCCCGCGATCGCCGCGCGCGCCAGGCCGCGCGCCAGTGCGAGCGGGTTGATGTGGCCGCCGCTGCGATTCCAGAAGCCGCCATGCCACGCGGTCGAACCGGTCATCTTGCAAACCTGGTCGGCGTCGAGCATCTCGACCGGCGCTCCGCGTTGCGACCACTGCCGCACGCGCCGCTCGGCGATCGAGATCCGGCCCGGCGAATGCACCGGCTGAACCCAGCCGGCCTGCTCGGCTTCGGCCTCGATGCCGTGCTCGCGCACGGTGTCGAACAGGGTCGACGCGCAATCGCGCAGCAGCCGCACGAAGCGCTCGCCGGCCGCGCCATGACGCGCTTCGATGTCATCGGGATCGGGGCGCGACAGGGTGGGGATCACCTGGCCGTTGTTGCGACCCGAGGCACCCCAGCCCGGCTCGGCCGCCTCGACGACGACGACCTCGACGCCGGCCTTGCGCAGGTTCAACGCCGTCGACAAGCCGGTGAAGCCTGCGCCGATGACGACCGCGTCGGTGTCGATCGTGCCGGCCAGCGGCGGACACTCCGGCCCCGCCGCGGTCACGGTCGACCAGAGAGAGCCCGGCGCTGCTGCCGAAGCACGTTGTGGCGCGGAGGACATCAATGCTCCTTTGAGGAATGTTCCGGCGCCACTGTAGCCAGCGCTTGATGTCCATGCTTTGCCCGACCCCGGCGCATCGTTCGCGCCCGTGCCGCGGATCGGGCGCGAACGTGGGGGAAGCGCTGCGTTGCCATGTGCGAGGTCGAGGTCGGCCGCGTTCCGTGGCAATCAGACGTTCGGGTCGATCGATGCTTCGCGCTGCCGGTTGACCACCATGCGGTCATGCAGCTGCGTGATGCGGCGGCTGGCCGTCTTCACGCACAGGAAAGGGAACACGCTGTGAATCAGCGATGCGATCGCCGCCAGCGCAAGCGGAAACGCAAAGGAGAGCGCCATCGCCATGTGCTGCCAGTAGGTCTCGCCAACGCTCTCGGGGTGTTCGGTAAAAGCGCGCAGTAGCCGTGTCATGGAGAGGCAGTCTATCGGTGTGCTTCTAGAAAGAGGTTGCGTGATTGCGGCGATTCTCCGCAGCGATTAGAAAAGTTTTCTACGAGATCCCGAAGGACGGCGGCCTGAGGTTCACGAACCGCCAGAGTGGATGACACAAGTCAAGTCGCGGGTCGGTGCGGATGACGCCCACGGACCTGGATCGCGTGCCGCGTGCCGGCGCCGGCTCAGGACGGTGAGCCGTGGAGGCCATTAGTATCACTAGTTGACTCATTCCCGGGCGTAGACTAAAAGGCGCGGAGGATTTCGGCGATGGGATGGATCGCCGGAACCACGACGGATCGGCATCTGATCCGCATCTTGCCGACAGGACTTCGCGCATCGGGCGTGACCCAAGCTCCAACAACCCGACGTGGACGACCTGACGGTTTCTGGCGATCGAGAGGGAGGCATGCGTCATGGTTGATCGAGGAAAGG
>JBDSBD010000439.1:0-3875 GCA_039921765.1 Burkholderiaceae bacterium | reverse complement strand
CGGTGCGGTCGATAAAGGTTACAAGGCGTGCCCGCTTGTCGCTGGCCACCCCCTCCGACATGAAAGCTGCCACTCCTGCCACCCGGGACCTGATCGACGTCGATGCCTTGCGGGTCGGGATGTTCGTGCATCTCGATCTGGGCTGGATGTCGCATCCGTTTCCGCTCAGCAGTTTCCGCATCAGCAACGCCGAGCAGGTCGCGACGATCCGCGCGCTCGGCCTGCGGCGCGTGCGCTGGAGCCCGCAGCAAAGCGAGCTGACGCTCGCCCCCGAGCCGAGCCGGCGCAGCGTGTTCGGCGACCTGGGGCCGGCCGCACCCATTACGCCGCCCGAGCTTCGCCGGCCCGGAGCGGAGGCTGCGTCGGGTGCAGCGACGGCGTGGGCCACCCCACCGGCGCCGGTGGGCGCGGCCGATCCGGGCGCGGGGGTTGACGTCGCGGCGGCTGCGCTGGCAGCCCTTGCCGGGGCCGCATCCGGATCTGCGCCGAGCCAAGCCAGCGCGCCCATGCCGCTCGAGGCGGGGCCATCGAGCGCGGCGCCGACACTCTCGATCGAAGCCGCGGCGCAGCGCGAACACCGCCGCGCGCTCGCCCGCCAGGACGTCGCGCTGCAGCTGTGCGAACGCCAGTTCGCCGAAGCCACGTATGAGTGCAAGCGCCTGACCGATCGGGTCGTCAAGGAGCCGCGCGAGGCGCGCCGCGAGGCCGAGGCCCTGGCGGGTGCGCTCGTCGCCAAGATGCTCGGTGAGCAGGAGCTTTGCATTCGCCTGCTCTCGGGTGCGGCGGGCGACAAGTCGGGAATGCACGCGCTCAACGTGACCGTGATCGCGCTGTTGATGGGGCGCTGCTTCGGCCTGGCCGAATCGGAGCTCGAGGACCTGGGTGTCGGTGCGATGCTGCACGACATCGGCAAGATCGAGCTGCCGGAACGGGTGCGCCACCGCGAGGACGATTTCGGCCCGGCCGAGCACCGCGCTTACGAGGATCATGTCGCGCAAGGGGTGGTGTTTGCGCGCAAGATGAGCCTGTCGGCCGGCGCCACGCTGGTGATCGCGCAGCACCACGAGAACGCCGACGGCAGCGGCTTTCCGCTGCGCCTGAACACCGACCGCATGACCGCGGCAGCGCGCGTGGTCGCGCTCGTGAACCGCTACGACAACCTGTGCAACCCGCACCTGCCGTCGAAGGCGCTGACGCCGCACGAGGCGCTCTCGCACATGTTCGCGCAGGGCAAGACCAAGTTCGATACCGCGATCCTTGGCGCGTTCATCAAGATGATGGGCGTGTACCCGCCGGGCTCGACGGTGCAGCTCACCGACGACCGTTTCGCGCTGGTGGTGGGCGTCAACTCGACCCGCCCGCTCAAACCCCGTGTCATGGTGCACGAGCGCGGCGTGCCGCGCGACGAGGCGTTGCTGCTCGACCTGGAAGCGGCACCGGGCCTGGGCATCCGTCGCAGCATCAAGCCCCTGCAGTTGCCGCCGGCCGCGTTCGATTACCTGGCGCCACGGCCGCGCGTCGTCTACTTCTTCGAGCCGGCTCAGGCCGCGAAGCTGGCCGCATGAGCTGGGTCTCGAGCCGCGTCAAGCCGGGTGCGCTTGGGCGCGGGGCCGGGAGCGCAGCGACCGTGCGAGCCGCCAGGGGCCCGGCGCCGGGCGTTGCCGTCGCGCCCGAGTCGAGTGCCTTGCCGGCGGGCTGGCAGGCGCTGATCGAGACCCTGCCGGACGCGGTCTGGCTGGTCGAGCCGGCCGGCCTGCGCATCGTCGCGGCGAACCGCGGCGCCGGTGTGCTGGCCGGTGTGGCCGCGAGCCGCTTGATCGGCAAGGGCGTGCTCGAGTTCGCGCCCACGCCCGAGGACCTGTGTTTCTGGGACGAGGTGGCCCATGCATCGGGCGATCTCGGCATGGGCATCGAGTCCGAGTCCCTGGTGCGTCGGGCCGACGGTGCCTGCACCCCGGTGCTGCGCCGCGTCAGCCGCCTGCCCCGGACGCCGCCATCGGGCGGCCGAATCGGCGCAGCCGATCTGTACGTGGTGACGCTGCACGACCGCAGCGAAACGCTGCGCGTCGGGCGCGCGCTCGAGGCGAGCGTCGCCGATCTGCAGGCCACGCTCGAATCGACCCACGACGGCCTTCTCGTCACCGACCTCTCGGGCCGCATCCGCAACTTCAACCGGCGCTTTGCCGAGTTGTGGGAGTTGCCCGACACGCTGCTGGTTGCGCGCGACGACGCCGCAATCCGCGACTGGATGCGCCGCAGCGTCGCCGAGCCGGCCGCTTATGTGCAGCGCCTTGCGGAGATCGACGACGCGGTGCGATTGCAGGCGAGCGACGAGATCCGGCTCGCCTCGGGCCGGGTGCTCGAGCGCATGAGCACGCCGCAGTGCACAGCGGGCCTGCCGATCGGGCGTGTGCAGGCGTTTCGAGACGTCACCGCGCGCCTTGCTGCCGAGCGGCGCATCGAGGTGCTGTCGTTCACCGATGCGCTGACCGGGTTGCCGAACCGGCGCCTGCTCGCCGACCGGGCCGAGGTGGCGCTCGCGATGGCGCAGCGCGCCGGCAAGCAGTTCGCGCTGCTGCTGCTGAACCTGGATCGTTTCGCCGCGATCAACGAGAGCCTGGGCCGCGCGCTCGGCGACCGCGTGTTGCTCGACGTGGCCGAACGCATCAAGGGTTGCGTGCGTCAGGTCGACACGGTGGCGCGGCTTGGTGCTGACGAATTCGTGCTGCTGATCCACCAGGGCGACGCCGCCGGCGCGCAGATCACCGCGCAGCGCCTCGGTGAGGCCCTGACGCGGCCGTTCGCGCAGGCTGACCTGAGTTTCACCGTGACCGCGAGCATGGGCATCGCGCTGTATCCGAACGACGGTCCGGGGCTGGACGAGCTGCTGCGTTGCGCCGACGCCGCCATGCGCGAAGCCAAGAACGCCGGCCGCGCCAGCTATCGCTTCCATCGGCCGCGCGCCGCGCCGGTGGACGCCGGCGGACGCTCGATGATGCGGCTCGACCATGCAATGCGCCAGGCGCTCGCGCTCGGCCGCTTCCGGCTGCACTACCAGCCGCAGGTCGACATCGCGAGCGGTGGCGTGATCGGCGCCGAGGCGCTGCTGCGCTGGCGCGATCCGGAGTTCGGCGAGGTCTCGCCGGCCGAGTTCATTCCGGTCGCCGAAGCGAGCGGCTTCATCGTGCCGATCGGCGCCTGGGTGCTGCGCCAGGCAGTCGCCCAGGCCGCCGCGTGGCAGGCCGCGGGCCGCCCGATGGTGGTGGCGGTCAACGTCTCGGCACTGCAATTCCAGCAACCGGACTTCGTCGAAGGCGTGGCCGGCGTGCTGCGTGACGCGGGCCTGCCGGCGCCATGGCTCGAGCTCGAGCTGACCGAGTCGCTGCTGATCCAGGACGCGCCCGAGGCGATGCTGCGCCTGCAGGCGCTCGCGCAGCTGGGCGTGCGCCTGGCCATCGACGACTTCGGCATCGGCTATTCGAACCTCTCGTACCTGAAGCGCTTTCCGATCGGCCGCCTCAAAATCGACCGCAGCTTCGTCGCCGGCCTGCCCGCCGACGAGAGCGATGCCGCGATCGTGCAGGCCATCGTCAGCATGGGGCGGGCGTTGCACCTGCAGATCGTTGCCGAAGGCGTCGAGTGCGAAGCGCAGCGCGAAATCCTGCACCGGATCGGCTGCGACCAGTATCAGGGTTTCCTGTTCTCGCGCGCGCTCGACGTGCCCGGCTTCGAGGCCCTTCTCGACCCGCCCCTGAGTTGAGAGGCGGGCACAGCCCGCCGTGGGCGCGCTGCGCCCGAGCCTCCGCACGCCCGCGCCGTTTTTTGTACAGTCGGGCCCAGGAGGTCTTCCAACATGGCTCTGATCGATGGAATGC
>JBDSBD010000438.1:0-4768 GCA_039921765.1 Burkholderiaceae bacterium | reverse complement strand
CTGAGCGAGTTCTCACCCGCAGCGATCCGCAAGAAGATCGCGGCCAACCCGCTGCTCGAAGGGGTGGACGCGAGGCCGTGAAGCCGCGCATCATGACCTTGACGCAAAGCACCTACGACGGCGTGCTCTACAACACCGAGACGATCAAGCAGGCGCTCGACGGCTATGTCGACACCTTGCACTTTGACGAGGCGTGGCTGCCGCACGCCGCGTTCCACAAGTTCTACGGCACCTTCCACGCCATGGGCAAGAACCGCCCGCGCCCGAAGGATCAGCTCGTGTTCTCGACCCAGTCGACGCACAAGCTGCTGGCCGGCATCAGCCAAGCCTCGCAGGTGCTGGTGCAGGACGCGAGGGAGCGCAAGCTCGACCGGAGCCTTTTCAACGAAGCCTACCTGATGCACAGCTCGACCAGCCCGCAGTACGCGATCATCGCGAGCTGCGACGTCGCCGCGGCGATGATGGAGGCACCGGGCGGCCCGGCGCTGGTGGAAGAAAGCATTTCCGAGGCGCTCGACTTTCGCCGGGCCATGCGCAAGGTCGAGAAGGACTACGGCCGCGACTGGTGGTTCAAGGTCTGGGGCCCCGACAAGCTGGCCGCCGACGGCATCGGCAAGAGCGCCGACTGGATCCTCAAGGCGGGCGAAAAGTGGCACGGCTTCGGCGACCTGGCGACGGGCTTCAACCTGCTCGACCCGATCAAGAGCACCATCATCACGCCCGGGCTGGACATGTCGGGCAAGTTCGCCAAGACCGGCATTCCGGCGGCCATCGTCACCAAGTTCCTCGCCGAGCACGGCGTGATTGTCGAGAAGACGGGGCTGTACTCGTTCTTCATCATGTTCACGATCGGCATCACCAAGGGCCGCTGGAACACGCTGCTGACCGCGTTGCAGCAGTTCAAGGACGACTACGACCGCAACCAGCCGCTGTGGCGCATCCTGCCCGAGTTCTGCGTGCAGCACCCACGTTACGAACGCCTGGGCCTGCGCGATCTGTCGCAGAACATCCACGAGATGTACGCCAAGGGCGACATCGCGCGGCTCACGACCGAGATGTACCTCTCGGACCTGCAGCCGGCGATGAAGCCGAGCGACGCCTTCGCCCACATTGCGCATCGCAAGACCGAGCGCGTGCCGATCGACGCGCTCGAAGGGCGCATCACGACAGCACTGCTGACGCCGTACCCGCCGGGCATCCCGCTGTTGATCCCGGGCGAGCGCTTCAACAAGAAGATCGTCGACTTCCTGAAGTTCACGCGCCAGTTCAACGCCGCGTTCCCCGGCTTCGACACCGATGTGCACGGCCTGGTCGAGTCCGATGGCGACGCCGGTACGCACTGCTACTTCGTCGACTGTGTGCGCGCTCCTTGAGCCCGAAGCGGCGGCTGCCGAGGGCCAGCTACAGGGCGCGGGCGGCGCCCAGCAGTGCAGGCGATACCTCGGCGTGGATCACGAACACCGGGATCGGCTCGAGGTAGCTGCGAAACCGACCCTTGTTCTCGAAGCTGGCGCGAAAGCCTGAGCGCGTGAACGCGTCTCCGAGGCGCGGCACGATGCCGCCGCCGACGTAGACCCCGGCGCGGGCGCCGAGGGTCAGCGCCAGGTTGCCTGCGACGTTGCCGAGGAAGCTGCAGAACAGCTCGAGCGCCTCGCTGCAAAGCGTGTCACCGCCCTGCATCGCACGTCGGCTGATCTCGGGTGCCGGCAGCGGCGGCTGGCCAGCGGCAGCTCCAGCCAGTTGCACGAGCGCCGCATGGAGCGCCTCCAGGCCCTGGCCCGACACGGCGTGCTCGGCCGACACATGCTTGAAGCGATCGCGCATGACCTCGATCACGGCAGCCTCGCGCGCGTTGCCGGCCGCCAGCGTCACATGCCCGCCTTCGCCATGCACCGGCTGCCAGACGCCAGGCTCGGCACCCGGCAGCAGTCCGGACACGCCCAGGCCCGTGCCCGGACCGATCAGCGCGATCGGCGCGCCCACCGCCGGCGCTCCGCCGCCGATCTGCTTCAGCTCGTCCCGGGGCAGGTCGAGCAGGGCGAGTGCGAGTGCGGTGAAATCGTTGATGACGATCAGGCGCGAGAAGCCGAATCTGCTTTTCAGCGCCGAGATCGAGAACGACCAGTCGCCGTTCGTCATCTCCACATGGTCGCCGGTGATCGGGTTGGCGATACCGATCGAACACCATGGTGGCGCGGCGCGTCCGAGCCCGTGCAGGTAATGCGCCAGCGCTTCGGCGAGTGACGCATAGTCCGCCGTGGAAAGCGTGACGATGTCGCGCAGCGGTGCACCGTCCGAGTCCTGCCAGGCAAACCGGGTGTGGGTGCCGCCCACGTCACCGAGCACGCGCGCCGCTCGCGTGGTCTGCGCCACCACTCAGGCCTCGGCTGCGATACCGCCGAGCGCGGTCTGGTTGAAGCCGCCATCGACGTAGGTGATCTCGGCGCTGATACCGGCAGCCAGATCGGACAACAAGAAGGCCGCGACGTTGCCCACGTCATCGATCGTCACGTTGCGTCGGATTGGCGTGGCGGCGGCAAATCCCGCCAGCAACTTGCCAAAATCCTTGATGCCCGAGGCCGCCAGCGTCTTGATCGGCCCGGCTGAGATGCCGTTGACCCGCACGCCGCGTGCGCCCAGGCTTTGCGCCAGGTAACGCACACTGGCCTCGAGCGAGGCTTTGGCCAGCCCCATGGTGTTGTAGTTGGGCACCCAACGGACGGCCCCCAGGTAGGAGAGGGTCAGCAGTGCGGCACCAGGGCGCAGGTGCGGCAGAGCCGCCTTGGCCATCGCCGGAAAGCTGTACGCCGAGATATCGTGGGCAATGCGGTAGTTTTCGCGCGTCAGCCCGTCGAGAAAGTCACCTGCGATGGCATCGCGCGGCGCAAAGCCGATCGAGTGCACGAAGCCGTCGAACTCGGGCCAGGCAACGCCCAGTTCCTGGAACGTCGCAGCGATCTGCGCGTCGTCGCCCACGTCGCAGTCGAACACCAGCTTGGAGCCGAACTCGGCGGCGAACTCGGTGATGCGTTCGCGGAAGCGCTCGCCCACGTAACTGAAGGCCAGCTCGGCGCCTTCACGGTGGCAGGCCCGGGCAATGCCATAGGCGATCGAGCGGTTGTTCAGGACACCGGTGATCAAGAAGCGTTTGCCAGTCAGGAATCCCATGGTCGCACCCGAATATTGAATGCGCCCGATTCTGGCACGCGAGGCCCGTCCCCCTGGGCACTTGACAGTCGGTCCCCTTGCCTGTACCTGCGGCTCGGAGTACAATTCGCGTTTTGCTAGATGACGTTTGCGCTGCTTTTTGGGGTAGCGGGGGGTCATCGGTCCGGATGGGCGGAATTTTCCAGCCCATTTTTTTTGCCGGAACGCATTGGACGGCTGCCAGCAAGGGGTGTCGGATGCGACTTCCGGCACAGGTTTGACGACAAGGTTGGACGAACGGGTGATGAATTGGCAGCGTGCCGTGGATGGCACCGTGACGGGCTTGGGCTACGAGTTGGTGGACGCCGACAAAAGCGTCAGCGGGCTGTTGCGCGTCCTCATCGACCACCCGGTTGCCAATGCCCCGGATCCGGAGCGCTTCATCACAGTCGACGACTGCGAGAAGGTGACGCGCCAGCTCCAGCATGTGCTGGAGGTCGAAGGCGTGGCCTACGAGCGCCTCGAGGTGTCTTCACCGGGACTGGATCGCCCGTTGAAGAAGGGCGCCGACTATGCCCGCTTCAGCGGTGCGCAGATCGAGCTGACGCTGAAGATGCCGTTTCAAGGCCGCAAGAAGTACCGCGGCGAGTTGCAGGCCCGCGTCGAAGGCGAGGGTTGGTGCCTCGTGCTGAGTGACGCCAAGGCCGAGCAGGTGGGCCAGGTGCTGGATTTTTCGTTGGATGAAGTACGCGAGGCCCGGCTCGTACCGGTGGTCGATTTCAAGGGGCGCCGCTTTGCCGCGCCACTGGAAGCCACCGCGAAGGCGAGCACGGGTCCGGATCAAGAGCTTGACGGAGATCGAATTCAATGAACCGCGATTTGCTTGATTTTGTGGACGCCATCGCGCGCGAGAAGAGTGTCGACCTCGAAGTCGTCTTCGCCGCCGTCGAAGCGGCCCTCGCGTCGGCATCCAAGAAGCTGCATGGCGGTGAAGTCGACATGCGCGTGTCGATTGATCGCGAAACCGGCGAGTACGAGACATTCCGGCGCTGGCACGTGGTTCCCAACGAGGCGGGGCTGCAACTCCCCGACTCGGAAATGTTGTTGTTCGAGGCCCAGGAGAAGATTGCCGACATCGAGGTCGAGGACTACATCGAGGAATCGGTCGAGTCGGTCTCGATCGGGCGCATCGGTGCGCAGGCCGCCAAGCAGGTGATCCTGCAGAAGATTCGCGACGCGGAGCGCGAGCAACTGCTCAACGACTTCCTGTCGCGCGGCGAGAAGATCATGGTGGGCACGGTCAAGCGCCTTGACAAGGGCGACGTGATCGTCGAGTCGGGCCGTATCGAAGGACGGCTGCGCCGCAGCGAGATGATTCCGAAGGAAAACCTGCGCTCGGGTGACCGCGTGCGCGCCTACATCGCCGAGATCGATACGACGCTGCGCGGCCCGCAGGTGCTGTTGTCGCGCAGCGCGCCCGGCTTCATGATGGAGCTGTTCGCCCAGGAGGTGCCCGAGATCGAACAAGGCCTGCTCGAGATCAAGTCGTGTGCCCGTGATGCCGGTTCGCGCGCCAAGATCGCCGTCGTCTCGCACGACAAGCGCGTCGACCCGATCGGCA
>JBDSBD010000437.1:0-5155 GCA_039921765.1 Burkholderiaceae bacterium | reverse complement strand
CCTCGCCGCTGTCTCCTTCCGCGCCGCCCCTGGCCTCCGACCCGGCGGCGCCTACCGGGCCGCGCCGGCCCGGCTGGCGCTTCATGTTCGAGCATCCGGCGCATCCGATCGCACTCGGCTTGGGCAGCGGGTTGTCACCGCGCGCGCCGGGGACCGTCGGCACGCTCTGGGCCTGGGCTTCGTTCGTGCTGCTGCAACCGCACTTGAGCGATCCGCAATGGGCGTTGTTGCTTGGCGCGAGCTTGGGCGTCGGCTGGTGGGCCTGCACCGTGGCCGCACGCCACTTGCGGGTGGCCGACCCGGGGGCCGTGGTCTGGGACGAGGTCGTCGCGTTCTGGCTGGTGCTGTGGCTGGTCACGCCGGCGAGCCTGTGGGTGCAGCTCGGTGCGTTCGCGCTGTTTCGCTACTTCGATGCTGCCAAGCCCGGCCCGGTGGGCTGGGCCGATCGCCGCTTCAAGCAGCAGCCCGGCCGGTCGATCGGTTGGGCGCAAGGCTTTGGCATCCTGTTCGACGATCTGGTCGCGGCGCTGTGCACCTTGCTCGTCATTGCCCTGTGGAGATGGCTGTGAAGCCGCTCGGGGATACCGTGCTCGCGCTCGGTGATGCGATGCGTGCGCGTGGCTGGAAGCTCGCCACCGCCGAGTCGTGCACGGGCGGGCTGATCGCGGCCGAATGCACGTCGGTCGCCGGCTCGAGCGACTGGTTCGAGCGCGGCTTCGTGACCTACTCCAATGAATCCAAGGTGGAGGCTCTCGGCGTGGCGGCCGCGTTGATTGCCGGGCCCGGCGCCGTCAGCGCCGAAGTGGCGCGCGCGATGGCCGAGGGCGCGCTGGCGCATTCCCGAGCCGACCTGGCGGTGGCCGTGACCGGCATCGCCGGGCCGGGTGGCGCCACCGAGGGCAAGCCGGTGGGAACCGTGTGGCTCGCCATCGCGCGGCGTGGCGCCCGCGCCCGTGTCGCAGCGGATGCCGGTGCCGGTGAACGCGGAGGCGGTGGTGGTGCCGCGGCGGGTGCCGACACGGAGGTCAAGGTCGTGACAGAGTTGCTGTCCCTGAGCGGCGAGCGCGCGCAGGTGCGCGAGCAGACCGTGCGGCACGCGCTGCAGCGGTTGCTCGCGTGCGCGCGCCCATCCTGAGCGGCAGACGCGCCGCAACCGATGGCCATTCTCGTTGCCGCCGATTTCGATGCCGACGCGTGGGCGGCGTGGTGGCCGGCGCTGCAGGCCGCGTTGCCCGGTGAGCGCCTCGTTCGGGCGCAGAACGGCGCGACCGTCGGGGATACCGAGGGCGGCGGCTGCGCCGCGTCGGACATCGACATCGCCCTCGTCGCCAATCCACCGCAGGGCACGTTGCGCGGCCTGTCCCGTCTCTTGCTGATCCAGTCGCTGTGGGCCGGCGTCGACGCCTTGCTCGCCGACCCCAGTGTGCCGACGCAGGTGCCGCTGGCCCGCATGGTCGATCCTGCCATGAACGAAGCCATGGCCGAGACCGCGCTGTGGGCGGTGCTGGCGCTGCAGCGCGGCTTCTTCGCCTACCGCGAGCAGCAGCATCGGTGCGAATGGCGCGCGCTGCCGCAGCGGCGTGCCGACGAGACCACCGTGGCGGTGCTGGGCCTCGGGCAGATGGGCCGCACCGTGGCGGCACGGCTCGCCCTCCAGGGCTATCGCCTGCTCGGTTGGAGCACGCGCGAGGTGCGTATCGAAGGGCTGGTCGCGCACTGCGGCGCGGCCGGGCTGGCGCAGGTGCTCGCGAGCGCGCAGGTCGTCGTCAACCTGCTGCCGCTCACGCCGGTCACCCGCGACTTGTTCAATGCCGCGGCGTTTGCCCGGATGCCGCGCGGGGCCAGTCTGGTCAATCTGGCACGGGGTGCGCATGTGGTCGAGGCCGATCTGCTCGATGCGCTCGACCGTGGCCATATTCAGCACGCGGTGCTCGACGTGTTTCGCACCGAGCCGCTGCCGCCCGGGCATCGCCTGTGGTCGCACCCACGCGTCACGCTGCTGCCGCACGCCGCGGCGCAGACCGACCCGCGCAGCGCCGCCCGCGTCGTCGCGCGCAACGTGCGTGCGCTGCGCGCGGGGCAGCCGATCGAGCATCTGGTGGAGCGGGGGCGCGGCTACTGAGCCGGCTTGGCGTTCAGGGGTTGCGGAGCGACACAGACCGGCTCTTGAATCACGGTGCGCGCATCGGTGGGGAGAGGGTCGCGAGGTCGGGTCGCCGCCTCGGGCCTCACCCGTTCAGGAACGAACCTTGACATCGTGCTCAGGCACTCAGGCACTCAGCGCCAGCCGCCGAACCACTCTGCGGCCGTGGCCCGCCGCAGTCGCGGCCGAGGTTTCCTGCACCAGCATCAGCACCAGGCGCTTGAGCCCGTCCCATGGGTCGTCGGGCCAGTCGGGGTGTTTGAGGCCCTTGACCAGACCGTCGCAGACCTGCGCCGCTTCGAGCAGATGCGCGACGGCGTTGTCGGTGAGCAGCGGCAGCGCGCGCTCGAACAGCCGCTCCTTCGCGCCCCAGACGCGCGCCTCGCGCAGCGCCATCGGCAGCGGTTTTCCTCCGGCCTGTGCGTCCTTGACGCGCTTCAGCGCGCGGATGTCTTCGGCGAGCGTCCAATGCACCAGCACCGCGGCCTCGCCCTCGGCGCGCAGGCCGTCGAGCATGCGCAGCGCGCGCGCCACCTGGCCGGCGAGCACCGCTTCGCCGAGCTTGAAGACGTCGTAGCGCGCCACGTTCAGCACCGCGGCCTCGATCTGCTCGAAGCTCAGTTCGCCGGCCGGGTAGAGCAGGCCGAGCTTTTCCACCTCCTGGTGCGCCGCGAGCAGGTTGCCTTCGATGCGATCGGCAAAGAATGCGAGCGCGCGCTCGCCGTTGTCACCGGCGCCGACGCGCTGCTGCTGGCGGGCCAGCCGCTGCGCGATCCACTGCGGCAGGGCCTGGCGCTCGATCGGGTCCACGCGCACCGTGATGCCCGCGCCATCGAGTGCGCCGAACCAGGCGCTGGTCTGCTGGCTGCGGTCCAGCCTCGGCAACTGCACCAGTGTGACCACGGCGTCCATGCCACCCGATTCGCCCGAGCGGCTGGCCGATTGCCTGACCGTCTGGCAATAGCGCTGCAGCGCCTCGGAGCCGTCCTTGCCGGGCTTGCCCGACGGGATGCGAATCTCGATCAGCTGACGCTCGGCGAACAGGCTCAGCGCCATCGAGTCGCCAAGCAAGCTGCTCCAGTCGAAGTGGGCACCCGCGACGGTGTGCACCTGGCGCTCGGTGCAGCCCGCCGCGCGCGCCGCGCTGCGGATCGCATCGCCCGCCTCCTGCGCGAGCAGCGGCTCGTCACCCCACACCGTGTACAGCGTGCGCACGCCCTTTTGCAGATGGCCGGCGAGTTGATCGGCACGCACCTGCATCACAAACTCCGCACCGACGCGAGCCGGCGCAGCACCTGGGCGACGATGTCGCTTTGCATCGAACGGTACAGAAAGGCTTCTTCCTGCTCCTTGCCGAGCACAGCGCTTTCGGTGTAGCTCATGTCACGGCTGAGCAAGATCTCGGTGGCCGGGATCAGTTCCTTGCCGGTTGCGCCGCGCAGCCGGAAACGCAGCCGCGAACGTAGCTGGAACTCGGTGACCTGGCCGACCGCACTGCTCGCGACCACGCTCTTCTCGCGCACGTCTTCAAGCACCTCGAGCACCACCTGGGCTTGTGCGACGGTCTCGACGACGCGCGTGGTGCTGCTCGCGTCGATGCTCCTGCGCAACTCTTCGGCGAGCGGCGAGCGCGGCGCAAAGCCGGCAAGTGCGATCGTTCGATACCGCAACTCGGGCGCGCGACGCAACTCGAACCCGCAGCCCGCGAGCAGAAGTGCGCTCCCGGTGACCAACATCCGGCGGCGTGCGGCAAGGGCTGGGTTGACCGAATCGGATCGAGGCATCGACGACGCCGTGCCGCGCGGGTGCGAGCACGAGCCGGCTTTGCTGCGCAGTTTCACAGGCGCTTCGCTGCAGCGGCCCGCACCGGGACGAGTGCCCTGAAGCGGGGCACCGGGTGGGTGCGAGCCTGAGCCGCTTTTGCTGCGCAGTTTCACAGGCGCTTCGCTGCAGCGGCTCACACCACGACGTTGACGAGCCGGCCCGGCACCACGACCACCTTCTTCGCGTGCTTGCCCTCGGCAAAGCGGATGAAGTCGGGGTTGTGCAGCGCTGCCGCCTCGATCGCGTGGCGGGTCGCGTTGGCCGGCACGCGGATCGAGCCGCGCAGCTTGCCGTTGACCTGCAGCATCAGCTCGATCTCGTCCTGCACCAGCGCGGCCGCGTCGATCTAGGGCCAGGGCGCGTCGAGCAGCGTGCCGTGCACCTGCGCGTAGCCGAGCTCCTGCCACAGCACGTGCGTGATGTGCGGCGCGGCCGGGTACAGCACGCGCAGCAGGATGCCCAGGCCCTCGCGCCGCGCTGCGGCGTCGGCGGGTGAGTTGGCGAGCGCGGCGCCTTCGAGCGCGTTGAGCAGCTTCATCGCGCCCGAGACGACGGTGTTGTATTGCAGCCGGTCGTAGTCGTGGTCGATCTGGCCGAGAAGCAGGTGAACTTCGCGGCGCAACTCGCGGGCGGCCGTGCTGCAGTCCGCGAACGCCGTGCCGGCACCACGAGTGGCCTCGGCGTGCTTGACCGCAAACGCCCACAACCGGCGCAGGTAGCGAAACGCTCCTTCGGCACCCGAATCGGACCAGGCCGCGCTCTGGTCGGGCGGGCCGGCAAACATCGTGAACAGGCGTGCGGTGTCGGCGCCGTAGCGCTCGATGATGTCGCGCGGTTCGACCACGTTGTTCTTCGACTTCGACATCTTCTCGATGCCGCCCAGCATCACCGGCAAGCCGTCCGACAGCGCCGTGGCGCCAACCGGATGGCCCTTGTCGTCGTGGGTGATGCTCACCTCGCTGGGATAGAACCACTGCAGCTTGCCGCTTGCGTCGACCCGGTAGAACGACTCGTTGAGCAGCATGCCCTGCGTGAAGAGCTTGGTGAACGGTTCGCCGTGTTTGACCAGCCCGAGGTCGCGCATGGCTTTGGTCCAGAAGCGGGTATAGAGCAGGTGCATGACGGCGTGTTCGATGCCGCCGGTGTATTGGGCGACGGGCAGCCACCCGGCCAGAGCGGGGTCGAACG
>JBDSBD010000436.1:0-5320 GCA_039921765.1 Burkholderiaceae bacterium | reverse complement strand
AGCGCTCAGGCCCGTCAATCGGCTGCAGGGGCACGGCCGATGGCGGAGATGGGCTGGCAGATGGCGCAACGAGCCTGATTCGACCCCCACCGAAACGACCACGATCACGACCACGACCGGAGACATGCATGGAATTCGAATACTCCCCCCGCACTCGAGAGTTGCAGGCGCAACTGCTTGCCTTCATGGACGAGCACATCTATCCGGCCGAGCCGCGCTACGCTGCCGAGCTCGCCGCCAACACCGCGGCCGGCAAACGCTGGACGCCGTTGACCACCATCGAGGAGCTCAAACCCAAGGCACGTGCGCAGGGGTTGTGGAATCTGTTCCTGCCGCCCACCGCCGGCGGACAGGGCTCCGCAGAGAGCGGCCGCGAGTTTGGCCTGTCGAACGGCGACTACGCGCCGCTGGCCGAGATCATGGGCCGTGTGCCCTGGTGCTCGGAAGTCTTCAACTGTTCGGCGCCCGACACCGGCAACATGGAGACGATCGAGCGCTACGGCAGCGCCGAGCTCAAGGCGCGCTGGCTCGAGCCGTTGCTCGACGGCAAGATCCGCAGCGCCTTCGCGATGACCGAACCGGCGGTCGCATCGAGCGACGCCACCAACATCGAGGCCAGCATCGAGCGCCAGGGCGACGAATACGTCATCGACGGCCGCAAGTGGTGGACCAGTGGCGCCGGTGACCCGCGCTGCAAGATCTACGTCTTCATGGGCAAGACCGACCCGCTGGCCGCCCGTGATTCGCAGCAGTCGATGATCCTGGTGCCGGCCGATGCCCCCGGCGTCAAGGTGCTGCGGTCCCTGTAGGTGTTTGGCTACGACGACGCGCCGCACGGCCACATGGAGGTGCTGTTAGAGAACGTGCGCGTGCCGGTGGGCAACCTGCTGCTCGGCGAGGGCCGCGGCTTCGAGATCGCGCAAGGCCGGCTCGGGCCGGGACGCATCCACCATTGCATGCGCCTGATCGGGCTGGCCGAGCGTGCGCTCGAATTGATGTGCAAGCGCGCCTCCAAGCGCGTCGCGTTCGGCCGCACGCTGGCCGAGCAGGGCGTCACGCGCGAGCGCATTGCCGAGTCGCGCTGCCGCATCGACATGGCGCGGCTGCTGACCCTGAAGGCAGCCTGGATGATGGACGTGGCTGGCAACAAGAGCGCCAAGGCCGAGATCGCGATGATCAAGGTCGTGGCCCCGAACATGGCGCTGCAGGTGATCGACTGGGCGATGCAGGTGCACGGCGGCGGCGGCGTTTCCGACGACTTCCCGCTCGCATCCTTCTACGCCGGCGCGCGCACCCTGCGCTTTGCCGACGGCCCCGACGAAGTGCACCGCAACGCCATCGCGAAGATGGAATTGGGGAAGCACGCGTAGATCGCGAAGCGAGGGGCGAGGGGCCACGAAGGGCCACGAAGGGACCCCTTCGGGGCCCTGGGGGGATCGACCAGCGCAGCGATCGGCGAGCGGCGTGGGCTCCATGCCCACGTCGCGAGAACGCGCGGTCAACCACAACGAGCCCTGCGTCAGCGATCGGCCCGTGCAGCAGCCCGTGAGCGGCGCGGGCCCAATGCCCGTGCCGAGAAAACGCACGGCGCCAGTTCAGCTCCGCCCGGGCCCCGGCACCACTGGCTCGTCCGCCGACATGCTCTGCCAGGCGGTCGAGCCCGATGAATTCCAGCCCGAGGCCGGCCCGATGTGGCCGCTCGCGGCGCACAGTGCCTGCGTCACGGCGGTCTCGAACAGCGCCAGCGCCGCAGCGATGACGGCCGGCTCGGGCACGGCGAGCTGCAGCCGCAGATAGGCGCGGTTGCGCAGAGTCATCAGCACGAACGGCGGGTCGCCGCGCAACCAGGTACCGGCCGCGTGCTCGAGCTGATTTGCCAACGGCCCTTCCAGCCACGCGAGCCCGGCCTCGGGGCTGCTCGCGACCGCGCCAAAGCGCAGACGCAGGTTGTTCAGCGCAGCGAGGTCGAGTTTGGGGAACATCACCAGCCAGCGCATCTCCTCGGGCGTCTGGGTGTCGATCCGGGTTTGCGTACCCTCGATGAACTTCTCGTACGTCTGGCGCTCCAGCGCGCCCATCAGCGGGCGCGTCAACACGAGCATCTGCAGGTCCGATGGCAATTTGAGCTCCATGCGCAGACGCAGCTCGTGGCCCTCGATGTAGGCACGTTGCGGCGGCCCCCATTCGAGACGCCAGGGTTTGCCTTCGAGCACGCCGTCAAGCACGAACCCGTCTTCGCCGCGCGCACGCTTGAAGCCGTGACCGCAGCGCTGGGCCCAACCGGACACGGCGCTCAGATCACGCGCGATCGCCGGACGGGCGAACATGCGTTTGAACGACTCAAGCATCAGCGCACCCAATCCACTAGAGTGACAAGCCAACGCACACCGGGTGCGCAAAGGAGCTTTGCATCATGATCGAAGTGTATTCGTGGGCCACGCCGAACGGGCACAAGGTGCACATCATGCTCGAGGAGTGCGGCTTGCCGTACCACGTGACGCCCATCGACATCGGCGCCGGAGATCAGTTCCAGCCCGAATTCCTGGCGATCAGCCCGAACAACAAGATCCCGGCCATCGTCGATCCCGACGGGCCCGAGGGCGCGCCGATTTCACTCTTCGAATCGGGCGCGATCCTGCTCTACCTTGCCGGCAAGACGGGACGGTTTCTGTCCGCCGACACGCGCGGCAAGTACGAGACGCTGCAGTGGTTGATGTTCCAGATGGGCAGCATCGGCCCGATGCTCGGCCAGGCGCACCACTTCCGCATCTACGCGCCCGAGAAGATCGACTATGCGATCGAGCGCTACACCAACGAAGCCAGACGCCTGTACGGTGTGATGGACCGGCGGCTGGCCCGCAGCAAGTACCTGGGTGGCCCCGCCTACGGCATCGCCGACATCGCCACGTTCCCGTGGCTGCGTTCCTGGAAGAACCAGGGCATCGAGTGGGTTGACTACCCGCACCTGAAAGGCTGGTTCGACGAGGTCGCTGCCCGTCCCGCAGTGCGGCGCGGTGTCGAGGTGCTGGCCACGCAGCGCAAGCCGCTGGTCGATGCGCAGGCACGCGAGGCGCTGTTCGGCGCGACGCAGTACCGCCAGCGCTGACCCGGCGAACCCTCACCCCTGAGGCCGCCTGGCCATGAGGTCGAGTCGGCTGCACTCGCGCTGCCGGCGTGGCGGTCTGCTAATGTTGCGGTCTCCCGCTGAGTACGGCACTCCGTGCGGTTCGGTGTGAGGCGAGTGCTGGCGCGACCGCGGCACGAGCGCACCCGATCCTTCCTCGCCCGCGTCATCGGCGCATCGCGCTGAGCGCATCGCAGGCGCATTCCTTCTCATCGTTGATCAGGCTCCCACCATGGTTCGCAACGTTCTTTTCATCATGGCCGACCAGCTGCGGCGCGACCATCTCGGCTGCTATGGCCACCCTTACCTGCGCACGCCGAACATCGACGCGCTGGCGCGCCGCGGTGTGCGCTTCGAACAGGCCTACGTGAACTCGGGTGTGTGCGGCCCGTCGCGCATGAGCTTCTATACCGGACGCTATCCGTCCAGCCATGGCGCCACCTGGAACCGCGTGCCGCTCTCGATCGGCGAGGTCACGTTGGGCGAGTACCTGCGCGACGCAGGGCGCCACCTGGTGTTGGCCGGCAAGACCCACGTGATGCCCGATCGCGACGGCCTGCACCGGCTGCACATCGACGGTGGCTCCGAGCTGGGCGCGCTGCTCGAGCGTGGCGGCTTCGAGGAGATCGACCGCTACGACGGGCATCACACCCCCGGCGGGGAAAGCGGATATCCGGCGTTCCTGCGTGCGCACGGCTACACCAGTGACGATCCGTGGAGCGAGCACGTGATCTCGGGCGTGGCTGCCGACGGCCAGATCGTCAGCGGCTGGCACATGCGCAACGTCCACCTGCCGGCGCGCGTGCGCGCGGAGCACTCCGAGACCGCCTACATGACCGACCAGGCGATCGGTTTCATGTCGGGCCAGCGCGACCGACCCTGGGTGCTGCACCTGAGCTACGTGAAACCGCACTGGCCCTACATGGCACCGGCGCCGTACCACGCGCTGTACACGCCCGACCAATGCCTGCAGGTGCTGCGCACCCAGGCCGAACTGCGCGACGCACACCCGGTGGTCGCGGCCTACCGCGAAAGCGAGGAGAGCCGCAGCTTCTCGATGGACGAGTGCGTGCGCACCGTGCGTCCCGCCTATCAGGGCCTGATCCACCAGCTCGACGACCAGTTGGGCCGCTTGTTCGAGCACATGGACCGGCTTGGCGTGTTGAGCGACACGCTGGTGATCTTCACCGCCGACCATGGCGACTTCCTTGGCGACCATTGGCTTGGCTAGAAGGAGTTGTTCTACGACATGATCCAGCGCGTGCCGCTGATCATCGCGGACCCGTCGACTGCGGCCGATGCCACGCGCGGCTCGGTCGAGAATAGTTTGGTCGAAAGCGTCGACATCGTGCCCACCGTCCTCGAATCGCTCGGCGTTCCCGGCGCGCCGCACCGGCTCGAAGGGAGCAGTCTGCTGCCGCTGCTGCACGGCAGCGACCCGAGACTCGCGCAAGACGGCGCCACGCCCGCGGTGTGGCGCGATGCGGTCTATTCCGAGCTCGACTACAGCTTCAAGCAGGCGCGCCGCCTGGTCGGCAAGACGGTGCAGAACGCACACGCCTGGTCATCGCGCGACGCCCGCTGGCGCTACGTCTACTGGCTCGATGAACCCGAGCAGTTGTTCGACCTGCAGGCCGACCCCGACGAGATGCACGACCTCGGCCGCGACACGTCGACGGCCACCTTGCGCGAAAGTCTGCGGAGCCGGCTGCTCGACTGGCTGGCCCTACGCAAGCGCCGCACCACGATCAGCGACGCACTGGTCGAGAGCGGAACGGCGGCGCACAAGAAGGCTGGTGTGTATTTCGGTCAATGGTGATGGACAAGCACATGAACAAGCACCACGCGGCACTGGCACTGCTGATCGCGACCACCACGCTGGGCGTGCGTGCCGAGCCGATCGGCGAGGTCGATACGGTCTTCAAATGGATCGGCCCGGACCACAAGATCGTGGTGGACGCATTCGATGACCCGGCGGTCAGCGGCGTGACCTGCTACGTCTCGCGGGCGAAGACCGGAGGCATCAAGGGCGCGGTGGGCATTGCGGAAGACAAGGCGGAAGCGTCGATCGCCTGCCGCCGGGTCGGCCCGATTGCGTTCGCGCACCCACTGCGCGAACAGGAAGAGGTCTTCACCGAGCGCCTGTCACTGCTGTTCAAGAAGCTGCGCGTCGTGCGCATGGTCGACAAGAAGCGC
>JBDSBD010000435.1:0-4026 GCA_039921765.1 Burkholderiaceae bacterium | reverse complement strand
TGCGTGCTGCTGATCTCGCAGCTCAAGCACGCCGCCTCCAAAGACAATCTGGGCGTTGAAGCGGCCCAGCTGAAGTCGCGTATCATGCAGCGCATCCTGGTCAACGACGCCGAAATCCGCCATCTGGCAGAACCCTGGCTCGACGACCTGGACGCGCTGCTCGCCGGCCGCCCGAAGACGGTTCACTGAAACGCCCGAGCGCGCGCCGCCATGGAAACGTTGCCGATGCCGCTGGACGCGTTGGGTGCCGCCAACCCGGGTGGCCTCGACGAATTTCGCGTCAGCACGCCGCGCGACGTGGCGGCGATGCTGCGCCAGCTCTACGACGGCTGCGTGCCACTCAATCTCAACGCCAGCGACGGCAGCGTGATCGCCTCGAGCCTGTGGACCGTGGACACCGAGCGTGCGCGCATCGGCTTCAACGTCGACGCCAACGACCCGGCGCTGCAAACCCTGCTCGAGTGCGAAGAGGTCGTGGTCGTGGGCTACCTCGAGAGCGTCAAGCTGCAGTTCGACGTGCATCAACTCGTGCTGGTGCGCGGCGTGCGCCACAGCGTGCTGAACTGCAGCTACCCGCGCGAACTGTTCCGCTTTCAGCGCCGCAGCACCTATCGGGTGCGGCCACTGCCGAGCAACTCGGCCACCGCACGCCTGCGCCACACCGACATTGCCGAGATGCAGCTCAGCTTGCGCGTGCTCGACGTGAGCATTGGCGGCTGCGCCCTGTTCCTGCCCGACGATGTGCCACCGATGCAGCCGGGCATGCTGCTCGGCCAGGTGCTGATCGAGCTCGACGACGACACCCAGTTTCCAGTGGACCTGCGCCTGCAGCACGTGACCTCGCTGAACGGGGCCGGCAAGGGCGTGCGCCTGGGCTGCGAGTTCGTTCGCATCGACCCCGCGTCGCAGCGGCTGCTGCAGCGCTTCATCGACCTGACGCAAAAGCGTGCGCGGTTGATGGCGCTGAGATGAGTGCGAGCCGCGCTGCGCGCTCTCGCAAAGCGGGCATTGAGCCCGCTCTGCTCGCCGGCCGCTGCGCTGGTCGATCCCCCTCGAGGGGGCCCCTCGCCCTTCGCTTCGCGGCCTAGACCTGCATCTGCATGATGTCGGAGTAAGCCTGCACGAGCTTGTTGCGCACCTGCAGCGTGGCCTGGAAGCCGATCTGGGCCTTTTGCATCGCCACCATGGTCTGCTCCAGGCTGACGGTCGGGTTGTCGAGCTGGACTTCGCGCTGCAGCGCACTGGCATGGGTCTGTGACTCGCTCACTGCACCGAGCGCCTGCGTCAGCGCCTGCTGGAATCCCGGGGCTTGCACCGGCTTGGCTCGCGCCAGCGGCTGACCGTCGATGGCCAGCCCGGCCCGCGCCACGGCCTGGGCAAAGTCGAAGGGTTTGAGGGTCACGTTCATCAGAGGTCTCCTTCACGCCTCGGGCGGCACCCCACCGGTGCCCCGGCTTCATCGGGATGGTTGTGATCGTACGAGCCGGCCCGGCCCGCGATGGCGTGAACTGACCGCCGTTTGGACGCCTGTTCGCAGCATCCTGGGCACTCAAGTTTCCGAATAATCGTTGGCATTCGGGGGCAGTGCCTGACCCCTGCATGAACGAAAGCCGTATGGACAACGCCGTCGCCGTGAACCCTGCTCTTGCGCTGGTCGAACCCGCATCCTTCGGCGCCCGCCTGGCCGCCATGCCGATGCGCAGCAAATTCAGCCTCGGACTGGGGGTGGCAGCACTCGCCGGCGTGGTGCTCGCGATGACGCTGTGGAGCTCCTCGGGCGATTACAAGGTGCTCTACGCCAACCTGTCCGACAAGGACGGCGGCGCCATCATCAGCCAGCTCTCGCAGATGAACGTGCCGTACCGGCACGCCGAGGGCGGAAACGCGATCCTCGTGCCGGCCTCGCAGGTCCACGACCTGCGCCTGAAGCTGGCTACCGCGGGGCTGCCCAAGGGCACGGTCTCGGGCTTCGAGCTGATGGACAACGCGCGTTTCGGTCAGACCCAGTTCCAGGAGCGCCTGACGTTCCAGCGCGGCCTCGAAGGCGAACTGACACGCTCGATCGGTTCGCTCTCGGCGGTGCAGAACGCGCGCGTGCACCTGGCGCTGCCGAACCAGAACGGCTTCTTTCGCGAGCAGCAAAAGCCCAGCGCCTCGGTGCTGCTGAACCTGTACCCGGGCCGCACGCTCGACCGCGCGCAGATCGCCGGCATCGTGCACCTGGTGTCCTCGAGCGTGCCCGAGCTCGACGCCAAGGCCGTCAGCGTGCTCGACCAGACCGGCACCCTGCTGACCGGCAGCGACGCCACGCTCGCGGCCGGACTCGACGCGCAGCAGCTGCGCTACATCAACCAGATCGAGACCGGCTACACGAAGCGCATCGTCGATCTGCTCGAGCCGATCGTCGGACGCGACAACCTGCGTGCCACCGTCACGGCCGACGTCGACTTCACCCAGAGCGAGGCGACCTCCGAGGAGTTCAAGCCGAACCAGGGTGCGAACGCGACGGTTGCGATCCGCAGCCAGCAAACCACCGAACAGGCCGGCTCGAACCCGGCGCTGGCGAGCGGCGTTCCGGGCGCGGCAAGCAACCAGCCTCCGGTGGCCGCGACCGCACCGCTCACCGGTGCGGCGGCTCCGCTGCAAGCGGCGCAACTCGGCACCGGCACCGGCAGCGGCCGGCGCGACGCCACCACCAACTACGAGGTCGACAAGACCGTGCGCGTGACGCGCAACGCCAGCGGCGCCGTGCGCCGCCTCAACGCCGCGGTCGTGGTGAACAACCGCAGCATCACCGACGCCAAGGGCAAGGTCACGCAGGTCGCGCTCACCAGCGACGAGATCGCCAAGCTGACCGCGCTGGTGCGCGAGAGCATCGGCTTCAACGCCGAACGCGGCGACTCGGTCAAGGTGATCAACGCGCCATTCAAGGCCGACCCGATCGCCACGCCGGCCGACGTGCCGCTGTGGAAGCAACCCGAGGTGCTGGACATGCTGCGCGCCGCCGCGGTGCCGGCGAGCCTGGCCTTTGTCGCGCTGCTGGTGCTGTTCGGCCTGGTACGTCCGGCGCTGAAAGCCGCGCTCAGCGCGCGCCCGGCGCCCGCGCCCGGGGCCAACCTGCAGACCGTGGTCGACGATCCCCAGGTGCTGCCGGCGCTTCCCGCACCCCGGAGCGCGGCCCACCTCGAAGGCGCGCGCGCGCTGGCCAAGGACAATCCGGCCGCGGTGGCCGGCATCGTGCGCAGCTGGGTCGGCGGCGACGCCGCGCCGGCCAAGGCCTGAGCGGCTCACCCCGTTGCGAACCGGAACCGCTCCATGAACGACCAAGGCCTCGAGAACGCCGCCATCCTGCTGATGTCGCTTGGCGAGGAAGAAGCCGCGAACGTCTTAAGGCACCTGAGCCCGAAGGAGGTGCAGGGCCTGGGTGAAACCATCGCGAAGATGAAGAGCATCCCGCGCGAACGCGTCGACGGCGTGCTCGAGATGTTCCACAGCGTGGCGTCCGAGCAGAGCAATCTGGTGTCCGACACCGACGAGTATGTGAAGAGCGTGCTGCGCAAGGCCCTCGGCGACGAAAAGGCCCAGTTGCTGATCGATCGCATTCTGCAAAGCGGCGACACCGCCGGCATCGAAAGCCTGAAGTGGATGGACCCGACCGCGGTGGGCGAGTTGCTGCGGGTCGAGCACCCGCAGATCGTCGCCGCGATCCTCGTCCACCTGGACCCCGACCAGGCCGCCGACGTGCTCAAGACCTTCGCCGAGCGCCAGCGCAACGAGGTGCTGGTGCGCATTGCCACGCTCGACGGCATCCAGCCCGCGGCACTGCAGGATCTGAACGACGTGCTGAGCAAGGTGCTGGCCGGCGGCGAGCGCACCCGCAAGGCGATGCTCGGCGGAGTGAAGACGGCGGCCGAGATGATCAACCTGCTCGGCACCAGTGTGGAAACCGCGGTGCTCGACTACATCCGCGAAGCCGACAACGATCTCGCGCAGAAGATCATGGACAACATGTTCACGTTCGACGAT
>JBDSBD010000434.1:0-5356 GCA_039921765.1 Burkholderiaceae bacterium | reverse complement strand
AACACGGGCCAGAACGCGCTGACCCAGGTGCAGACCTTCGACGCGGCGCTGCACCTCACCGGCGTGATCATCACGAAGCTCGACGGCACCGCGAAAGGAGGCGTGCTCGCGGCGATCGCGCTTTGGTCGCGCGAGCGCGAGCGCGCCGGGGCGGCGGTGCTGCCGGTTTATTTCATCGGCGTGGGCGAGAAGCTCGAAGACCTGCAGGCCTTCAGCGCCCGCGCGTTCGCGCAGGCCTTGCTGAGCTGAGCCGACGCAGCGAGGCACCCGCGAGAAGCTGTGCAGAGCGAAGTCGGCTCATTCTCGGGCCTGCCCTGCGCAGTTGGCACAGGCGCTTCGGTCCGGCCCGAGCCGACGCAGCGAGGCACCCGCGAGAAGCTGTGCAGGGCGAAGTCGGCTCACTCTCGGGCCTGCGCTGCGCAGTCGGCACCGGCGCTTCGTCCGGCTCGAGCGCTGGCGGCGTGGGTTCGGCGCTGCACCGGATCGAAGGGGCCCATGCGGCGAAGCCGTCGGCGACAGCCGGGCGCCGCCAAGCCGGGGCATGCGCTCAGCGCTTCGGTCGCTGCGACGCCGTGAGCGGAGCGGGCGCGGTCTCGAGTTCGTCGAACCAGGTCGAGGCGGGTGGCTCGAGCACTTCGATGCGCTCGTCCTGGGCGGAATCGCGATCGGTGTCGGCAAACGGGTTGGTACCGGGTTGCGCCGGCTCGGGCTGGCGCGTCGTCGATGCGGCCGGGTACGAGGCTGCAGGAACAGCGGCGGCCTCGGCCTCGGCCCGCACCGCAGCCTGTTGAAGGACCGCCTCGCGCGCCGCCTCGGTGCCGGGCAGCGAATTCTCGAACCAGACCAGCAACGGAATCTTCGCCGCTTTCAGCGTGCGTGCCATGCGCGTCTGGCGTTTGCGGGCGCGCTCGTTGATCTGGGGACTGGACGACTGAAGATCGATAGCTGCGACGACCTGCGAACTCATGTCGCAAACCACGAAATCGACGCACTGATACCCGATGCGGCGCAGCCAGTCGGTGTACGACTGGCGCTTGGCCACGTTCAGGAAGCGTGCCAACGGCACTTGCGCGAGCACCATGTGATCGGGCAGCGCGCGTGTCAGGGTGCCGTAGGCAATGCGCTCCTGCGAGGTCAGGATGCGCATGGCCTGCGGCGGCCAGCCGATGAGGGTGTCGATGCGGTCTGACGTGGCGCTGCCCGTCGCTCCGGTGCCTACGCCACGCCGGCGCATCAGCCACCACAGCAACAGCGCCAACAACAGCACCGACGCGGCAATCAGCAAGGGAGACATCGGCAATCCTCAGTAGCGGCGACAAGGTCGTCCGGGGGGCGCGTTTGCGCGGCGCGGTCTTGTTGCGTGAAGGCGGCAGCCAGAGTCAGCGCCGGCCGCCCGGGCCCATCATGCCTTTCATGCCGCCCATGCGCTTCATCATCTTCATCATGCCGCCGCCCTTCATCTTCTTCATCATGTCGCGCATCTGCTCGTACTGGTTCAGCAACCGGTTGACGTCCTGCACCTGAACCCCCGCGCCGCCGGCAATCCGGCGCTTGCGCGTGGCCTTGAGCAACTCGGGCTTGCGCCGCTCGAGCGGGGTCATCGAGCAGATGATGCCCTCCATGCGGCGCATGTCGCGCTCGGCGCGGTCCATGTCGGCGGCGCCCACGTTGGCCGCCTTGCCGCCCATCATCTGTGCCGGCAGCTTGTCGATCAGTCCCGCGAGCCCGCCCATGCTCTTCATCTGCGAGAGCTGCGACAGGAAGTCGTTGAGGTCGAAGCTGTCTCCCGACTTGACCTTGTCGACCAGCTTTTGCGCTGCCGCGACGTCGACGCCCTTTTGCACCTCCTCGACCAGACCGACGATGTCGCCCATGCCGAGCACGCGTCCGGCGTGGCGCTGCGCGTCGAAGACCTCCAGTCCGTCGATCTTCTCGCTCACGCCGGCAAACTTGATCGGCACGCCAGTCACCGCGCGCACCGACAGCGCCGCGCCGCCGCGCGAATCGCCGTCCATCTTCGTGAGCACGATGCCGGTCAGCGGCAACGCCGACCGGAACGCCTTGGCGGTGTTGACCGCGTCCTGGCCCTGCATCGCGTCAACGACGAACAAGGTCTCGATCGGCTTCAACGCGGCATGCAGCTCGCCAATCTCGCGCATCAGCGTCTCATCGATACCGAGCCGGCCGAGGTGTCGACCAGCAACACATCGAAGTAGTGCTTGCGCGCGTGGTCGAGTGCGGCCAGCGCGATCGCAAGCGGCTTGTCCGCGCTGCTGGAGGCAAACCATTCGGCGCCAGCCTGCCTGGTCACCAGCTTGAGCTGCTCGATCGCGGCCGGACGATAAACGTCGGCCGAGACCGTGAGCACCTTCTTCTTGCGCTTCTCGATCAGGTGCTTGGCGAGCTTGGCGGTGGTGGTGGTCTTGCCCGCACCCTGCAGGCCGGCCATCAGGATCACGGCCGGCGGCTGCGTGATCAGATTGAGCTCGGCCACCGGGTTGGCTACGGCACCGTCAGGGCCCGCGCCGCCCATCGTCAGCGCAAGCTCGCGGTTGACGATGCCCACCAGCGCCTGTCCCGGAGAGAGCGACCCCACGACCTCGGCGCCGAGCGCCTTGTCCTTGACGCGCGCAATGAAGTCGCGCACCACGGGCAGCGCGACGTCGGCTTCGAGCAGCGCCATGCGCACTTCGCGCAGCATGTCCTGCACGTTGCTTTCAGTGATGCGCGCTTGGCCGCGCATCGTCTTGACGAGCCGGCTCAGCCGGTCGGTGAGGGTGGAGGCCATTCGATGGGGAGTCGCGGCCGGCTTGCGGCGCGGGCGCGAAAGTACACTGTGAGAATGATTCTATCGTTCGGCACTGCCACGGCGAGCGCGTCCACCGCGGCACTGGCACTGGCACTGGCATTGCCCAGTGTGCTCGCGCTCGCGGCCTACGCGACCGCAGCGCTGTTGAAAGAGCGGTTTGGCCGCGAGCTGCGCCTGGCGCTGCTGGTGGGCTGGGTGGCTCACGCGGTCGCGATCGGTGTCGACATCACCGGCGTCGGCAACCCCCTGATCGGCGCACGCTTCGGCTTCGCGCCGGCGCTGTCGATGACGGTCTGGCTGGTGTTGGGCGTCTATGTGGTCGAGAGCCGCCTGCTGCCGTTGCCCGGGCCACGCCGCGCGCTCGCGTGGATCGGCATGGCCGTGGTCGCACTGGCGTGGGCGTTCCCGGGTGAGTTGCGCCCGCAGGCACCCTCGCCGTGGGCGCCGCTGCATTGGGTGCTGGGCATCGCGTCCTATGGTCTCTTTGGTGCGGCCGTGTTGCACGCCGCGATGCTCAACCGCGCCGAGCGGCTGATGCGCCCGGGCGCGGCGCCGGCCGCGAGTGGCACCGGCGAGGGTTTGCCGCTGCTGCGGCTCGAGCGCCTGACGTTCCGCTTCGTCGGCGCCGGTTTCGTGGTGCTCTCGGCCGCGCTCGTGCTCGGTGCATGGTTCGCGAGCCCGTGGCGCTGGGATCACAAGACCGTGTTCTCGATGCTGGGGTGGTTCATCTTTGCCGCGCTGCTCGCGGGTCGGCGCGCATTCGGCTGGCGCGGCCCGGTTGCCACGAGATGGGTCTACGCGGGTGCGGCGCTGCTGTTGCTCGCGTATGTCGGGTCGCGGTTCGTGCTCGAGGTGCTGCTGCACCGGGCGCCGCAGGCCTCCGTTTTCATTGGGTCCTGAAATGAAGGCTGTGCTCGTTCTGCTTGCCGTGGCTGCGCTGTGGTGGTTGCTGCGGAGTTCGCTGCGACGACGCATGCCGGCGCCGAAGCGCCGCGCCAAACCGGGCACGCCGCAGCCGATCCTCGCCTGCGCGCACTGCGGCCTGCACATGCCGCGCGACGAGGCCCTGCCCGGCAGCGGCGGCGTGTTCTGCAGCGACGCGCATCGCGCCGCGTTCGAGAAGGCGAACCCCGCTCCATGAGCGGCGCGGCGCGGCAGTCCGAGCGGCGCATCGGTGACCGACGGCGCGAGCGCCGACCGGGTGGCACGGACGAATCCTGGTTCGGCGCGTTCGCGCCGATCGAAGACGACCCGGACGCTCCCGAGCCGGAGCCCGGTTTCGAAAAAGGCCTGCAGCGCGCTGCGGGCGCGGGGCGCGATTCAGGCTTTCTGTCGCGCCAGGCGGCGCGCGTGGTCATGAGCGGGCAGAGTGCCTTCGAGCGCATCTACCGCGTGTTCATCGCCGCGCGAGCCGCGCTCGGCATTGCGCTGGTGCTGGTGCTCGGTGTGGCGGGCTTGTTCGGGCTGCGACCGAGCTACTCCCTGGCGCTGGTCAGCCTCACCTACGCGGCGCTGGCGATGGCAACCTGGCTGCTGCCGCGCTACCACGGCGCGGATGCGCCGCGTGCCATGTCGCGCTTGCGCAGCCCGCAGTGGCTGGCCACGATCGGCGCCGACCTGGTGTGCTTCAGTGCGCTGCACCTGCTGGCGCCTGGTTTCAGCCTGAATTACGTGGCCCTGCTGGTGCTGCCGGTGCTGATGGCCGGCGTGCTGACGCCGCGCATCCTCGCGCTCGCCACCGCGGCGGCGGCCACCCTGGTGCTGCTCGGATCGGCGTGGTTCTCGGGGCTGGCCGGCGGGGATGGCACGCTGCAATTGACGCAGGCCGGGCTGGCGGGGGTCGGCTTTTTCGTGATCACGGTGCTCGCGGGCGAACTGGCGGGCCGACTCGCACGCGAGGAGCTGACCGCACGCGGCAGCCTGGAGATGGCGCGCCAGCAGGCGCAGCTCAATCGTCTGGTGATCGAAGAGATGCAGGACGGCGTGCTGGTGGTGGACCGGCGCGGCCGCGTTCGCGCCGCCAACCCGGCGGCACGGCGCCTGCTCGCGCCCAGCGGCATGAGCCGACCAGCGCCGTTCCAGCTGCGCGGTGTCGAGGCTTGGGACCTGCTCGTGAAAGCGGCGGAGCAGGCCTTCGTTGAAGGCACCTGGCCTGAGGCGGGGCGCGACATCGGGTTGAAGTTCGATGTCGCGGCGGGGGCGGCGACGCGGTCGGCACAGTCGCAGCGCACGCTGCGCGTGCGCGTGCGCTTCACCCGCCAGCGCGAGGCCGATCCGCAGGCGAGTGAGGAGTTCTGCGTGCTGTTTCTCGAGGACGTGCGCAACATGCAGGCACGCACCCGGCAGGAACGGCTCGCGGCAATGGGTCGGGTGTCGGTCGGTATCGCGCACGAGATCCGCAATCCGCTGGCGGCGATCTCGCAGGCCAACGCGCTGCTCAGCGAGGACGCGATCGACCCGGCGCAGCGCCGGTTGATGCGGATGGTGACGGACAACGTCGAGCGGCTCAAGCGCATCGTCGACGACGTCGTGGAAGTCGCCCCCGGG
>JBDSBD010000433.1:0-2519 GCA_039921765.1 Burkholderiaceae bacterium | reverse complement strand
GGTTGCGCAGCATCAGGAAGTTGTTGTCAGGGCCGAGGTCGGCGACCAGCCGTGGCTTCTCGTCGTCGCGCAGCGCGACGCCTTCGTAGTCGTGGTAGCTCAGGCCCGAGAGCACGAAGATCGATTGCTGCGACAGCGGCAGCACCCCGCCCTTCTGCGCCGAAACCGCGATGCCGTTCAGCGTGTGTACATGGAGCACGCACTGCGCGTCGTGGCGCGCGCCGTGGATCGCGCTGTGAATCGTGAAGCCAGCCGGATTGACCGGGTACGGTGACGCGTCGAGCTTGTTGCCGTGGGTGTCGATCTTGATCAGGTTCGACGCCGTGATCTCTTCGAACATCAGGCCGTACGGGTTGATCAGGAACGCGTCGGGCTCACCGGGCACGCGCGCGCTGATGTGGGTGAAGACGAGGTCGTCCCAGCGGAATGCCGCCACCAGCCGGTATGCGGCGGCGAGATCGACGCGGACCTGCCATTCCTCGGGGCTCACGTCGTGACGGCGACTGGGGGTGTTCGGTGCGGCAGCATTCATGGGCAAATCTCCAAAAGAAGGGCCGCCGCGGCAATTCGCGGCACGGCATGACCCTGAGTGTGATCCGACAGGTGTGTCGGACACAATATAGAGCCGCGCTGCGTGACCGAGCTGTCACATCAGAGACTGACCATGCCCTACCCCGTTCTTACACTGGCCGAGAAGTCAAACATTGACACCGGCTCGTGGTTTTCCAAACTCTCCCCCGCTTTGCGCCAGGCGATCCTGTCGCGGGCTTCGGTGCGCCGGCTCAAGGATGGCGCCGAGCTGTCCGCGCGCGGCGCACCGGCCACCGAATGGTGCGGCGTGGCGGCGGGTGCGGTGCGCGTGAGCACGGTATCGCTGTCGGGCAAGCAGGTGTCGCTGACCTACGTCGAGCCCGGCACCTGGTTTGGCGACATCGCGCTGTTCGACGGCATGCCCCGCACCCACGACGCGCATGCGCATGGCGCCACCACGACACTGGCGGTGAGCAAGGCCGACTTCAAGGAGCTGCTGGCGCAGCACACCGAACTCTACGAAGCCTTGCTGCGCCTGAACTGCCGGCGCCTGCGCCTGATGTTCGACACGATCGAAGACCTCAACACGCGCCCGCTCGCGTCGCGTCTGGCCAAGCAGCTCTTGCTGCTCGCGCGCGCCTACGGCATCGAGCAGGGCGACGAGATTCGCATCGGGCTGCAACTTGCGCAGGAAGACCTGGCGCAACTGCTGGGCGCTTCACGCCAACGCGTGAACCAGGAGTTGAAGGGTTTCGAGCGGCTCGGCGCGCTGCGCATCGAGCCGACGCGGCTCGTCGTGCTGGCCAAGGACAAGCTGCTGGCCATCGCATCGCGCTGAACCGACAGCCGGCGCCGGGCGCGCCTGCGTGGCATTCGGGTACAACCCGGACACCCACTCTCTGAGCCCGCACGATGCAACCCAACGCCGACACCGCGACCCACCCCGACCCACACGCCTTTGATCTGGCCGCGCTGCACGCGTACTTGCAGCAGCATCTGAACGGCTACGCCGGGCCGCTCGAGGCCGAGAAGTTCAAGGGCGGCCAGTCGAATCCGACCTACCGCCTGGATACGCCGTCGCGTTCCTACGTGCTGCGCACCAAGCCCGGGCCCGTGGCCAGGCTGCTGCCGTCCGCCCACGCGATCGAGCGCGAATTTCGCGTCATGCGCGCGCTCCAAGGCAGTGACGTTCCGGTGCCGCACATGCTGCTGCTGTGCGAGGACGAAAGCGTGATCGGCCGCGCCTTCTACGTCATGGAGTTCATGCAGGGCCGGGTGCTGTGGGATCAGGCCCTGCCCGGCATGGCGCGGGACGAGCGCCGCGCCATCTACGACGAGATGAACCGCGTAATCGCGGCCCTCCATCAAGTCGATGTGCGCGCGGCCGGGCTCGAGAGCTACGGCAAGCCGGGCAACTACTTCGAGCGTCAGATCGGACGCTGGAGCAAACAGTATCTGGCCTCGATCACGCAGCCCATCGTCGAGATGGAGCGGTTGATGGAATGGCTTCCCGCGCACATCCCGGAAAGTGCACGCGACGCGCGTGAAGTGGCCATCGTGCATGGCGATTTCCGCCTCGACAACATGGTGTTCGCGCCCGACGCCCCGCGCGTGATCGCGGTGCTCGATTGGGAACTCTCGACGCTGGGCCACCCGCTGGCCGACTTCAGTTACCACTGCATGTCCTGGCACATCCCGCAAGCCCTGGGGCGCGGCATCGGTGGACTCGACCTCGCCGCGTTGGGTATCCCCGACGAGGCGGGCTATGTTCGCCAGTACTGCGAACGTACCGGCCGCGCCGACCCCGCCGCGGTGATGGCTGACTGGAACTTCTACATGGCCTACACCCTGTTTCGCATGGCCGGTATCCTCCAAGGCATCGCCAAGCGTGTCGAGGACGGCACCGCGTCGAGTGCGCAGGCGCGCCAGGCGGGCGCTGGCTCGCGCCCGCTGGCCGAGATGGGCTGGAAGATCGCACAGCAGGCCTG
>JBDSBD010000432.1:0-7750 GCA_039921765.1 Burkholderiaceae bacterium | reverse complement strand
TCTTCTTGATGGTGTCGGCCGGCATGTTCGCGGCCTTGGCCTTGTCCACGGCCAGGCGCAGGCGCGGGTTCATCGCCAGCTCGGCGCCGCCCTGGCGTGCTGCGACCACGATTTCCCGGATCAGGCGGGTCCAGACCTTGCCGCGCTTTTCGTCCTGGCGGCCCTTGCGGTGCTGGATATTGGCCCATTTGGAATGACCGGCCATAAGGCTCCTAATGTGCGGGCAACGCGCAACGGCGCTGCCCGCGGGATGGGTTCGCATAGACTGCTCGCAATTTTACTTGCCGCTCCAGGAGCACCCATGGCCGAGCCCATCTTCCTTGCGAAACACGACAAGATCGAGTGCTTCCTGCTGCCGGCGCTGGCGAACCGGCACGGCCTGATCACCGGCGCCACCGGCACCGGCAAGACGGTCACGCTGCAGACCCTGGCGGAGAACTTCAGCCAGCGCGGCGTGCCGGTCTTCATGGCCGACGTGAAGGGCGACCTCGGCGGCATCACCCAACCCGGCGTGATCGGCGCCAAGATGGCCGCGGTACTGAAGGAGCGCGGCATTGACCTGCCCGAGCCCGCAGCCTGTCCCGCCACCTTGTGGGACGTCTTTGCCGGTGCCCCGAGCGCGCAATCCGCGGGCAGCGCCACCTCGGCAAAGACCACGCCGGCCGCCCAGGGCCATCCGGTGCGCGCCACCGTCAGCGACATGGGCCCGTTGCTGCTCGGGCGCATGCTCGCGCTCAACGAGATCCAGCAAGGCGTGCTGCAGCTCGTGTTCAAGATCGCCGACGACAACGGCATGCTGCTGCTCGACCTCAAGGATCTGCGCGCGATGCTGCAGCATGTGGGCGACAACGCGGCGCAGTTCACCACCGCCTACTGCAACGTCAGCGCAGCCAGCATCGGCGCGATCCAGCGCGGCATCCTGCAGATCAATGAACAGGGCGGCGACCGCTTCTTCGGTGAGCCGATGCTCAACATCACCGACTTCATGCAGACGGTGAGCGTGAACGGCGCGCAGCACGGCGTCATCAACATTCTGGCAGCCGACCAGTTGATGAACAGCCCGCGCCTGTACGCGACCTTCCTGCTGTGGATGCTGTCCGAGCTGTTCGAGCAGTTGCCCGAGGTCGGCGACCTCGACCAGCCCAAGCTCGTGTTCTTCTTCGACGAAGCGCACATGCTCTTCAACGACGCGCCCAAGGCCTTGATCGAGCGCATCGAGCTGGTCGTGCGGCTGGTGCGCAGCAAGGGCGTGGGCGTCTACTTCGTGACGCAGAACCCGCTCGACATCCCCGACAGCGTGCTCGCGCAGCTCGGCAACCGGGTGCAGCACGCGTTGCGCGCATTCACGCCGCGCGACCAGAAGGCGGTGAAGGCCGCGGCGAGCACGATGCGCGCGAACCCGGGGCTCGATGTCGAGACCGCGATCACCGAGCTGGCGGTCGGCGAGGCCCTGGTCAGCCTGCTCGACGCGAAGGGCCGGCCCTGTCCGACCGAGCGTGTCTTCGTGATCCCGCCCGCCAGCCAGCTCGGACCGATCACGCCCGAACAGCGCGCCCAGGTCATCGCGAGTTCGCTCGTGGCCGGCGTCTACGAGAAGCTGGTCGACCGCGAGTCGGCCTACGAGAAGCTCAAGGGCCGCGCCTCGGCAAGCGTCGGCAGTGCAGCCGACGCGCCACCGATCGGCACGGCCGGCACGCCGCCTGGTGCGCCATCCGCGCCCGACGGCGGCCTGTTCGGCGGACTGAAGGACGTGCTGTTCGGCAGCACCGGCCCGCGCGGCGGCAAGCACGAAGGCCTGGCCGAGTCGGCGGCGCGCTCGGCGATGCGCAGCATCGGCTCGAGCGTCGGCCGCGAGATCATCCGTGGCGTGCTGGGCTCGATCCTGGGTGGCAAGCGGCGACGCTGAGGCCGGCCGCCTGGAACGCCAGCGAGCGCGGTGCCTCGGGCCCTGCACCGCCCTGAGACGGCGCGGCAGTCGGCGTGAACTCCGAGGGCGAGGCACCCGGCCGATGAGGTCCGCGGCCCCACGCAGGCGTCGGCAACAGTGAGCGTCCTCGAGACGAATCTGCGAGGGCCGGATCTCCGGCCGCCGTCCTTCCGGCGGCCGCCCCGTCACCGCACAGCCGCAAGGAAGGCCCCGCCACAATCGGGCCCATGAGTCCGCCGCCTCTTCCCGCTGCCGTCGGCCTCACCAAGACGGCATTCGCCACGCTGTTGCTGATTGCTTTCATGATGGGCGCCAACCACGTGGCAGCCCGCGTGGCCTTCGACCACGGCGTCGACGTCGCCACCGCGGTGAGCTTTCGCAGCGGCGTCACGGCCCTCGCCGTCGGGCTGCTGCTCGTGCTGTATCGCGTGCCGGTGCGGTTCACCACGCGCCACAAGCGGGCGCTGCCGGTCATCGGCGTGCTCGTGGCCGTGCAGAGCCTGTGCCTGTATTCGTCGGTCGCCCGGCTGCCGGTGGCGCTGGCGCTGCTGGCGTTCAACACCTATCCGCTCTGGACCGCGCTGTGGGCGCGCCTCGTCTACCGGCACAGGCCCGAGCCGCGCGTGCTGCTCGCAATGCCGGTCATGCTGCTGGGCCTGGCGCTCGCGCTCGACGTGTTCGGTGCGGCCTCCGGTCTGGGCGCTGCCGCGCAGTGGCGCCAGATCGGCGCCGGCGTGGCCTTCGCCCTTGCGGCCGCGGCCCTGTTCGGCCTGGCGCTGGTGCTGACCCAGCACGAGGCCGGCGACGTCGATGGCCGGGTGCGAACCGCCACCACGATGGCGCTCGTCGCCGTGATCGCCTTTGCCGGCACCACGCTGCAGGGCGGCCTGCACCTGCCCAACGCAACCGCGGGCTGGGTCGGACTGACCGCCTTGACCTTCCTTTACGGCACGGCCTTCACCATCATGTTCACGGTGCTGCCGCGCCTGGGCGTGGTCAGCAACTCGGCGATCATGAACGTCGAGCCGGTCTTCGCGCTCGCGCTCGCCTGGGCGATCCTCGACCAGTCGATCGCCGGCATGCAGGTGCTGGGCGGCCTCATCGTCGTCGCGACGGTGATCTGGCTGGGGCTGCGCAGGCGCTGAGCCTTGCGCCGGAGCCACCCGGCATGAGACGCGGCATCGCTGAACCGACCGCGACCCGCCACCGGACTGCGCTCGAAGGGGCCGAACTTCTCGGCCCGGACCCACGATCGATCAACCCGACATCGAGGCGGTCGCGTCGAGCGCACGCGGTATCAGGGCATCGGCGACATGCGCAGCTCCGGGCGCTGCAGCACCCGCGCCTCGCCCTCCACGCTGCCAAGAATGCCGTGAGCGACGTAGCTGTTCTGGGTGTCGGGCTCGAGCGCAGCCACCACGAGGTTGGCGAGCGGCTGATCGAGGCCGACGTAGTAGCTGCCCGCCCTCACGTCCACCAGCGCCGGCACCAGGTCGACCTTGAGGTGCAGCACGCCGCCGGCGTCGGCGACACTGCCGCGAACGTCGCTGCGCACGCCGACGTCGCGCGCGGTTTCGCGGTAGATCTCGCCGCGCAGACCGCCCGACTCCTCGAACCGCGATACCTGCACGCCGAGCGCGCGCAAGCGCATCACCGTGTCGATCTGATCGGGGCGCAGCCAGTAGCCGCACGCGCGCGCGCGCAGGCGCAACGGATCGAGCTTGAGCGCCGAGTTCCAGGCCACGGCCACGGTCTTGTCGGCGCCGCTCGCCGGGTCGAGCATGTGCAGCGAATACTCGCTCGGCGTGGCCACGGCCTCCACGACCACGTCGCCGCGGCAGGCCTGCGCGCTCACCTCCTGGGCAACGTACTGGCGCAACTTGGCCAGATCATCGGCACGCAACGCCGCGCTCGCCAGCACGCTCTCGATCGCGGTGACCTGGGTGAACACGCGGCGCTTGAAATGCGCCCGGCCGATGCCGATGCCGCGCGTCTCGATCAGCAGGCTCACCGCATTGCGCAGCCCGCCGACGTTGCGGCCGGTGTCGGGCTGCACGCCGCCCATCGAGACCTGACGATCATTCAGGTCGGCTGATGTGGTGTGATACCAGTCGGTGCTCAGGCCTTCGCTCTTCAGGCGCTGCACCAGCGGCGCACGGAACCACTCCTCGGCGGCCTTGGTCACGAACGGCGGCAGATTGGCCACGGTCGCGTACTGGAGCAGCGCGTCGGCCGCAGGAACCGCGTCGAACTTCGCGGCCCAGCGCCCGAGCGCCGTGTATTCGTGCGCGTCCACCACCACCGCCGGGTCGAACTGGCGCGCCAGATTGGCCTGCGCCTGGGCCTCGGGTGTGCGCAGCAGCAGGTGATCGCGGTTGATGTCGATGCCGCTGGCGCTCAGGCGCTGCTCAAGCGCCGCGCCGTCGGGGTTGGCACGCGGCAGGATCACCACATCGACGCGATCCAGCACCCCGGGGAGGCGGCCCTGCGCGAGTTCCTGCGCCACCACGAGCAAGGCTTCGGCTCCGGCCGGCTCGTCGCCATGCTGCTGGCCAATGAGCAGCACCGTGCTGCGTGCTGCGGCGCGATCGGCGCGCGTGAACTGCAGGGCCTCGATCGTCACGCCTTTCTGCGAGCTGCCAAGCGCCAGCAGACGGACCCGCGGCGCGCCGGCCCGGCCCGCGCCCTCGTTCAGGAGGCCGCGCACGAAGGCGTGCAGCTCGGCATTGCTCGTGAAGCTGGTGCGCCCCGACTCGAAAGCCGGCGTGCTGTAGCTCACCGGCGGGTCCGGGAAACGCGCCGCGACCCCGGCGCTCTCGGCCGCGACCGCGGCCGATGCGGCCGGTGCCGGCGCCACCGGCGTCAACGCCGGGACCGCAGTATCCGGCACGGGTGTGGCGACGGCGGCCTCCGTCGGCGCCGAGGCCGGCGCCGCTGCGGGCGCCGATGCCGGCAGCGTGGGCGCGGCACTCGCGGTTGGCGCCGGCCACGGCGGCAACGGCGTCGATGCACAACCCAACAGCGTGGCGAGCACCAGGGCCAGCGGCCACCGACTCAACTTCATGCCTCGATCGAACCCTGCCATGGCAACCCCCTGCAACTCCAGTCCAGGCCCACGCGAGGCCCATGAAAACGTCCGCGATCCGCGGTCCGCGTCTGCGCATGCGCATGCGCATGCGAGCGTCCGCCAGCGCCGCATTTTGCAGTACCGGGCGCGCGCCTCACACGGTGGCCCGCCGCGCCGGTGCACGGCCCCTGCCCCCCGCCGCCTGGCGCGCCCCGTGTCGCGCCGCCTTCCCCACGGACCCCACGCGCCATTTCGGCGCCACGCAGGCGCCGCTTTGCGCCCGGCAGCGACGCTTCGTCGCATCGGCGTGGCGCAGGGCGCGCCGCCCGAGCACAGTCCGGTCCCGGGCGCCGCGAGGCCCTCACCTTCACCGGAGAAACACCATGTTCCTGATCGACATCATCAAGTACACCCCGCTGTGGGTCTGGGGCCTGCTGGCCGCGCTGCTGGTGCTCGGCGGCTCCCAAGCGCGCGACCGCGAAGTCGGAATTGCCCGCGTCACCTTGCTGCCGCTGGCGATGATCGCGCTGGCGCTGTATGGCGTGGTCGGCGCTTTCGGCGCCCACCCCGCCCCGCTCACCGCCTGGGCTCTCGGCGTGGCCGCGGCGCTGATTCTGGGCGCCCGCCTGGTCGCGCCGCGCGGCGCGCGCCGCCTGCCGACGGGTGCGCGGCTGCATGTGCGGGGAAGTTGGCTGCCGCTTGCGCTGATCGTCTCGATCTTCATCGTCAAGTACACGGTCGGCGTGAGCTTGGCGATGCACCCTGAGCTCGCCAGGGCGAACGGCTTCGACGCGCTCGCGAGCCTGGCCTACGGCGGGTTCAGCGGCCTGTTCCTGGCGCGCGGCCTGGCGTTGTGGAAGGTCAGCCGGCTGGAACAGAATCCGCAATGATGAGCCCAGCCGCCGACACCCCGACCCCGGCCACGCCGGGCCACCCGCGCGCGCCGTACCTGGCGCGGGCGCTGCGCTCGGCGATCTTCTCGGCGCTGATCGGCGTCGGCATCGCGCTGCTTCGCAAGCAGGCTCTGTTGCCCACACTGGCCTACGCGCTGAGCATCGGGATGCTGTGCTGGTTCTTCATCGACATCGGCCGGATCTGCCTCGCCCGCGCGCTGCAGCACGGGTCGCCGGCGCGCCACCCGAAGACCGACGGCGATTGGCCAGGCTGGCCCTGGATGGCCGCCGTGGTCGTGGTCGGCAGCCTGCTCGGCTTGAGCCTGGGCACCGCACTGGGCAATCGCCTGACGGGCGAGCACTCGCCCGGCCTGCTCGACGCCGCCGATCCGCGCGACGCCCTGGCGCTGCTGCTCCTGGCGCTGATTCCGGCCATCGTCATCACCTACTTCTTCTATTCCCGCGGCGTCATCAGCCAGCGCCAGGCGGCCGTGCAGACCGCGCAGCGCCAGGCCGCCGAGCACCGGCTCAGGCTGCTCGAATCGCAGCTCGAGCCGCACATGCTCTTCAACACGCTGGCCAATCTGCGCGTGCTGATCGCGCTGGATCCGCCGCGAGCACAGGTCATGCTCGACCAGTTGATCGGTTTCCTGCGCGCCACGCTGGGTGCGTCGCGTGCCTCCCGACACGCGCTGCGCGACGAGTTCGCGCGCGCCGCCGACTACCTGGCGCTGATCCAGGTGCGCATGGGCGAGCGGCTCGCCACGCGCATCGAGCTGCCGGCCGATCTCGCCGAACTGGCGGTGCCGCCGCTGCTGCTCCAGCCTCTGCTGGAGAACAGCATCAAGCATGGCCTGGAGCCGCACGTCGCCGGCGGGCGCATCGAGCTGAGCGCGGCACGCGAGCGCGGGCTCGATGGCAGCGAGCAGTTGGTGCTGCGCGTGCGCGACACCGGAGCCGGCTTCTCCGGTGCAGCCGACGGCGGCACGCGTTTTGGTCTCGAGCAAGTGCGCGAGCGGCTCGACACGCTGTACGGCACGCGGGCCTCGCTCGAACTCGGGGCGGCCCGCGACGCCGAGGGCGGCGCGCTCGCGACGATCCGCCTGCCGCTGGACGCGGTTCAGCCCACGCCCGGCCTCACCACCGTGACCGCATGAGCCACCGCACTGCCTTGATCGCCGAGGACGAGCCGCTGCTCGCTGCCCACCTGGAAGCGGAGCTCGCGCGGCTCTGGCCGGAGCTGCGCATCGTCGCCAACGTGCGCCATGGCACAGCCGCGCTCGAGCGCGCGCTCGCACTGCGACCCGACGTGGTGTTCCTCGACATCCGCATGCCCGGCATGGATGGCCTGGAAGTGGCGCAGGCCCTGGCCTAGGATTGGCCCGACCCCGCCACCGTGCCGCTGCCGTTCACGGTCTTCGTGACGGCCTACGACCAGTACGCCGTGCAGGCCTTCGAGCGCGCCGCGATCGACTACGTGCTCAAGCCGGTGCAACCCGATCGGCTGGCGCAGACCTGCGCGCGCGTGCAGGCGGCGCTCCGAGTGCGAACCCACCGCGCAACGCCCGCAACCGCCGCGCTCGACGCCACGCTGAACCAGCTGCGCGCATTGCTCGGCAGCGCCGACCTCGGCGCGGCGCCATCGACGCCATCGACTGCATCGGTGGTCCGAGCATCGACATCGGCAGCATCGAGCGCGCCGCCAAGGCCTCGGCTCGCGGTGATCCAGGCTGGCGTCGGCGCGGCGATTCACCTCGTGCCGGTGGATTCCGTGCTGTACTTCGAAGCGGCCGACAAGTACGTCCGCGTGATCACTGCCGAACGCGAATACCTGATCCGCACTTCGCTGCGCGAGCTGCTGCC
>JBDSBD010000431.1:0-3476 GCA_039921765.1 Burkholderiaceae bacterium | reverse complement strand
CGATGCTTCCGACAATGCTCGCCTTGTCGACAAAGATACGGTCGCTCGCCGATGCGATGTAGTACGCCGCCGAAGCGCATGACTCTTCGACCACGGCATACACCGGCTTCTTGTATTTGGCACGCAGGCGGCCGATTTCGTCGTAAATGATGCCGGCCTGCACCGGGCTGCCACCCGGCGAATTGATGCGCAGCACGACAGCCTGCGCGCCCTCGTCCTCGAAGGCGCTGCGCAGGCCGGCCACCAGGTTCTCGGCGCTCGCCGGCGCGCCATCGGCAATCTCGCCGCGCACCTCGATCAACGCGGTATGCGGCCCGCTCGGCGCGCTGCTCTGCACGCGCGCCGCGAACACGGCGTAGGCGATCACCATCACCAGCAGCAGCCACGCAAGCCGGAAGAAAACGCGCCAGCGGCGCTCGCCGCGGCGGTCTTGCAGATAGGCCCGTGCGAACTGCTCGCTCAAAAGGTTCCAGCGTGCGTCCGGCTCGGGCGCGGTCGCGTGCGCCGATCCAGGCATCGGATCGGGCGCAAGCGCCTCGGGCACGGAACCCGTCGCAGGGTCCGAAGGCGGTGTGTCTTCTGGGGTGCTCATGGGGAGGCTTTCAGGCCAGGCGCCAATTCAATCGGCCGGTCGGGTGTCGCGTGAAGGATACCAATAGACCTGGCCGTCGCGTTCCTCGACCTCGATCACGGTGAGCCGGCCGCGCCCGCAGGGGCCGGCCACGCAGCGGCCAGTCTGCGGCTGATACGCCGCACCGTGGGTCGCGCACAGGATGTACTGCTTGTCGCTGTCGAGAAACTCGCCGGGCTGCCAGTCCATCTCGGTGGGCACGTGCAGGCAGCGGTTCAGGTAGGCCACCACACGCCCGTCGAAGCGCAGCGCAAAGGCACGCGCCGGTTCGCGAAACTGCATCACGTCGAAGACAAACGCCTTGCCTTTTTCGACCAGTGCACTCGAATCGCACAGCGGCAAGGCCGTGCGGGGTGGCGCGGCCGGCGGCGGGACACTCGGAAGATCAGCCATGGCATGGCCACCCGGGCCTCGAGCGCTCGGTGCCCGAACTCGATTCAGCCATGGGAGCGCAGCCAAGCGTCGAGATCATGCATCGAATGCGCGACATGCAGCGGTGCGAAATCTGCAAACGCCGTGGGGTCGTGAGCGCCGTAGCTGACACCCACGTTGGCCACGCCAGCGTTCCTGGCGAGCTGCAGGTCGTGCGTGGTGTCGCCGATCATCAGCGTGCGCGCCGGCGCGACGCCAAGCTCGTCCATCAGCTCGAAGAGCATCCGCGGGTCCGGCTTGGACGCCGTCTCGTCGGCCGTGCGGGTTGCGTCGAACAGGTCGCGCAGCACCGAACTGTTCAACGCATCGTCGAGTCCGCGGCGCGATTTGCCGGTCGCCACGCCCAGGAGTTGGCCGCGGCCCTTCAGGGCCTGGAGCATTGCCAGCGTGCCATCGAAGAACACGACCTCATGCTGGCGCGCAAAGTAGTGACGGCGGTAGTGCTCGCCGAGTTCGCGATAGCGCTCGCGCGGCAGCTCGGGTGCCGCGTGCTGCAAGGCCTCGGCCAGCCCCATGCCGATCACGTAGCTTGCCTGCGCGTCGCTCGGCACGGCAACCTGCAGGTCGGCGCACGCGGCCTGGATGCAGCGCGTGATCAGCGCGGTCGAATCGAACAGGGTGCCGTCCCAGTCGAAGACGATCAGATCGAACTGGTGGATGGAGGTCATGGCGGGTCGGCCCGCGTCAGGGCGTGGATCAATGCCTCGCATTCTGCCGGCAAAGGAGATTCCAGCTCGATCACTGCGGCACTGCCGGGATGCGTGAAACGCAGGCGCCGCGCGTGCAGGAACATGCGCTCGAAGCGGGCCCCTGGCACCGCGTCACCGCGCGCCACGGCCTTGTTGAGCGCAAAGTCCCCGTACTTCTCGTCGCCGACGATGGCATGTCCCTCGTTCGTGAGATGCACGCGGATCTGGTGCGTGCGGCCGGTCTTGATGGTCACGTCGAGCAAGGTATAGCACCCCGCATCAAGCCGCTCGCAGGCGCTCGAAGTCCGCTTCGACGGAGTGGCCGCACGGGTCGCCGTGGAGCCCGATGCGCCCGGCGCGGCGGCGGCAAGCCTGAACTGCCGCGCGATCCTGACCAGCGTGATCGAGCGTCGGCCTGCGCCGTCGTCCGCCGCCACCGCGTGAACCCGGCGCTCGCCCTGCGGGGTGAGGTACTTGTGCAGCGCCACGTCGATGACCTTGCGCTCGGCCGGCCAGGCGCCGAACACGAGTGCGGTGTAGGTCTTGCCGGTTTCGCGTTGGCGCAACTGCTCCTGCAGCGCCACCAGCGCCGAGCGCTTCTTGGCAATCAGCAACAGCCCCGAGGTTTCCTTGTCGAGCCGGTGCACCAGCTCCAGGAACTTCGCCTGGGGCCGCGCCTGGCGCAACTGCTCGATCACGCCCGAGCTGACGCCGCTGCCACCATGAACCGCCACCCCCGCCGGCTTGTCGATCGCGAGCAGGAAGTCGTCTTCGTAGACGATCGGGAACTCGCGCGCCGGCGCGGCCGGAACGGCCGACCGATCTGCCACGCGCACCGGCGGGATGCGCAACTCGTCACCCAGGGCCAGTCGCGTGTCGGCACCCGCCCGACCCTTGTTGACGCGCACCTCGCCGGAACGGATCACGCGGTACACATGGGTCTTGGGAACGCCCTTGAGCAGCGTGACCAGATAGTTGTCCAGACGCTGGCCGGCGCCGTTCTCGTCGACACGCAAACGCTGCACGGCCGGCGCTGCCGGCTTGGCGACCGCCGAAACTCGGGCGGCGGGTGACGTCACCGGAACCCTTTCGCCCCGGGTCCGGGCGATCGGTTTGGCCCCTATAATGCGTTGCACCACGTTATTGCGGTAAGTGTTTGATTTTCAAGAGTTTAGCCTCGCGATTCTCGAACCCGATGCAACGAGTGGCGGCCAGCGCCTAAGGCTCTGGCCACAAGGTGATGCAACGCCTCGAAGCCCAAAGCGGGCGCCGCCCCCACGTGACGGCGCGGCCCAGTGCCCGAGACGGAAGAGCAAACAAGAACGAGCCCATTCATAAGGTTTTCCAGGCAGGAGACCGGCGCCCGCTGACCAGGAGCTTCACCGCTCACAGCGAAACCCGAGCTTCTGTCCGCGTCCAGTGACCCCAAAGCGGATGTCAACCCCAGCCCCCGATCAACTGCGCCGTGCGCGCTTGCTGCCAAGGCCAAGAGCCTGTGACGCGGCAGGCGTGCCGGGTGCCGTCCGGCGACCGGCAGACGACGCCAACGCCACACGCGCCCTGCCTCTGCGGCAGACCGGCCCGTGGCGCCCCGCCCGACCCCACTGCCACGCACGCGCCAACGCTTAGGCGTTTGAGCGGTCCACTGATCGCTCAAACGCCGCAGTCCAGGGCGACATCCTTCGGTTCTTCGCGTTTCTCGTGCATCGAATCGTCACCCGCGG
>JBDSBD010000430.1:0-3198 GCA_039921765.1 Burkholderiaceae bacterium | reverse complement strand
CGGATCTCGGCGATCACGCGCCAGATCTCGGTCACGATCAGCGGCGCCAGACCTTCAGTGGCCTCGTCGAGGATCAGCAACTGTGGATTGGTCAGGAGTGCGCGGCCGACGCTCAACATCTGCTGCTCGCCGCCCGAGAGCTGCTGGCCGCCGAAGGCCAGGCGCTCAGCCAGGCGCGGAAAGGTCTCGAGCACGCGTTCGAGGGTCCAGTCGCGCTGGCCGTTCGGACCGGCGCGCGCGGCCATCACGAGGTTCTCGCGAACCGACAGGTTCGGGAAGATGCCGCGGCCCTCGGGGACGTAGCCCACGCCCAGGCGCGCGATGCGCTCGGGCGCCTGGTTCGTGACCTCGGCGCCGTGCCAGCGCACACTGCCGGCGCTGGCCGGCACATAGCCCATCAAGGTGCGAATCAAGGTGGTCTTGCCCATGCCGTTGCGCCCGAGCAGGCCGAGCGCGGTGCCGGCCGGCAGCTCCAGGCTGACGCCGCGCAGCACGTGGCTGTCGCCGTACGCGGCATGCAGGTTCTCGATCTTCAGCATGGGAGTCAGGGCGCGTCACCGAGGTAGGCCGTCTGAACTTCGCGGTTGCTGCGGATGCGCTCGGGGGTGTCGCTCGCGATCACCGCGCCGTCCACCATCACGGTGACGCGGTCGGCGACGCGAAACACCGCGTCCATATCGTGTTCGACCAGCAGCACCGCGTGGTCGCGCTTGAGGTCCGCCAGCAGGGAGAGCATGCGCGTCGTTTCCTCGGCGCCCATGCCGGCGAGCGGCTCATCGAGCAGCAACACGCGCGGCCCGGTCGCCAGGCACATCGCGATCTCGAGCTGGCGCTGGCCGCCGTGGCTCAGCAGCCCGGCGAGGCGCTGCGACTCGAGCTGCAGCCCGGCGGCGGCCAGCGCTTCGTGGGCCGCGGTGAGGCTGTGGCTGCAGTGCTGTGCGGCTTCCCAGATGGCCCAGCCGCGTGGCCGCACCGCCTGCGCCGCAAGGCGGCAATTCTCGAGCACGCTGAACTCGGGAAAGATGGTGGTGCGCTGGTAGCTTCGACCGATGCCGGCGCGGGCGCGCCGCGGCTGGGTGCGGCGGGTCACGTCCGCGCCGTCGAACTCGATGCGTCCGTTGCTCGCCGCAAGCTCGCCCGACAGCATGTTGATGAGCGTCGATTTGCCTGCACCGTTGGTGCCGATCACCGCATGCACCTCGCCGATGTGCAGATCGAGCGACACCGCGTTCACCGCCGTCAGGCCACCAAAGCGGCGTGTCAGCGCGAGCGCGCGCAGCAACGGCGCTGTCTGCCGAACGGGGGCCGGCTCAGCCATGCGCCACCTCGATGCGGCGCGGACGACGCCGCATCAGGGCGGCAAGACCCACCAGGCCCTTGGGCAGCAGCGCAACGAACGCGATGATCGTCAGGCCCAGGCTCAGCTGCCAGTGCTCGGCCAGTGGGCCGAGCAGCGCCTCGGATTGATACAGCTCCTTGAGCAGCGTGAACGCTACCGCGCCGATGACCGCGCCGCGCAGGCTGCCGATGCCCCCGAGTATGACCATCAGCAGCACCGTGCCCGACTCGTGCCAGCCCAGCAGCTCGGGATTGACGACGCCGTCCTTGGCGGCGAGCAGGAAGCCCGCCAGGCCGGCGAGCGCACCGGCGATCACGAACGCGGCGAGCTTATAGCGAAAGGTCGCGAACCCGGCGGCGCGCATGCGCTGCTCGTTGACGCGGATGCCGGCCAGCGCGTGGCCGAAGCGCGAGCGTCTCAGCAGCACGAGCAGCGCGTAGCTGACGATCAGCGTCGCGATCACCGCGTAGTACAGGTGGCGCCGGTTGTCCAGGTCGAGCAAGCTGCGCCCGGCCAGCTCGAACGTGGGCTTGACGTACATGAAGATGACGTCGCTGCCGCCGGCCAGATGGGTGTCGTGGAACACGAAGTAGGCCATCTGCGCGAACGCGAGCGTGACCATGATGAAGTAGACACCCTTGGTGCGCAGGCTCAAGATCCCGACGAACAGCGCATAGGCGGCGGCCGCGAGCACCGCGAGTCCCGCCACACGCCCGAGTGGCGCCCCGGCATCGCCCGAGGCCAGCACCGTGACATAGGCGCCGATGCCGAGGAAGGCCGCGTGCCCCAGGCTCACCAGGCCGGCCGAGCCCACGATCAGTTCGAGGCTGAGCGCGAAGATCGCGTAGATCGCGATGCGCACGGCCAGATCCTGCGTGTACGGCGTCAGCACCGCCGGCAACGCCAGCAGCGCCAGTGCTGCGGCGGTCGGCACAAACCAGGCGCGCACGAGCGTCATGATCGGTACCCACACGGCGAGAACAACGCTTGATCAGACACGTTTCATCAACCCTTCGGGCCGCCAGACCAGCACGATGGCCATCAGCAGGTACACGCCGATGCCGCTGTACTCGGCGAAGAACACCTTGCCGAAGGTGTCGACGAAGCCGACCAGCAGCGAGGCGACCAGCGCGCCACTGATCGAGCCGATGCCGCCGATCACGACCACCACGAAGCAGATGATGAGCACGCTGCCGCCCATGCTGGGGTACACCGAGGACAGTGGCGCGGCGATCATGCCGGCGAGTGCGGCGAGCGCCACCCCGCCGGCGAACACCACCCGGTACAGCAACTTGATGTTGAGCCCGAGCCCGCGCACCATGTCGCGGTTGCTCGCGCCGGCGCGGATCATCATGCCCAGCCGGGTGCGGTTGACGACGAAGTAGAGCCCGAGCGCCACCACGATGCAGGCCACCGAGGCGAACACCCGGTACCACGGATAGGACATCAGCTCGCCAAGCTTGAAACCGCCCGACAGCCAGCCGGGCGGCTGCACGCCGTGGACTTCGTTGTCCACGAGCAGGCTGCGCAGCTCGTCGAACACCAGGATCAACGCGTAAGTCAGCAAGACCTGCTGCAGGTGGTCGCGCTTGTACAGGAAGCTGAAGAACGCCCACTCGAGCACGAAGCCGAACAGTGCCGCGAGCAGCGCGCCGACCAGCAATCGCGTGATGAACCAGTCACCGAAGTACGGCGCCAGCACGAACGCCATGTAGGCGCCGATCATGTAGAAGCTGCCGTGCGCAAGGTTGATCACGCCCATGATGCCGAAGATCAGCGTCAGGCCGCTGGCCACGAGGAACAGCAGGAGGCCGTACTGCACGGCATTCAGGCACTGGACGAGGAAGGTGGCGAGGTCC
>JBDSBD010000429.1:0-6881 GCA_039921765.1 Burkholderiaceae bacterium | reverse complement strand
TCAGGCGGGCGAAGTCGTAGGTGACCTTCTTCGAGAGGATCGACTTCTCCATCGAACTGATGATCAGGTCGGCGGCCTTCGTCCACCCCATGTGGCGCAGCATCATCTCGGCCGAGAGGATTTCCGAGCCTGGATTAACGTAGTCCTTGCCGGCGTACTTGGGCGCGGTGCCATGGGTCGCTTCGAACATCGCGATCGAGTCCGACAGGTTGGCGCCCGGCGCGATGCCGATACCGCCCACTTGCGCTGCAAGGGCGTCGGAAATGTAATCGCCGTTCAGGTTCAGGGTGGCGATGACGCTGTATTCGGCCGGGCGCAGCAGGATCTGCTGCAGGAAGGCGTCGGCGATCACGTCCTTGACGATGATGTCCTTGCCCGACTTCGGGTTCTTGAACTTCATCCACGGGCCGCCGTCGATCGGCTGCGCGCCAAATTCCTTGGCCGCCAGCCCATAGCCCCAGTCACGGAAGCCACCTTCGGTGTACTTCATGATGTTGCCCTTGTGCACCAGCGTGACCGACGACTTGTCGTTGTCGATCGCGTACTGGATCGCCTTGCGCACGAGGCGCTCGGTGCCTTCGCTCGAGACCGGCTTGATGCCGATGCCCGAGGTGTTCGGGAAGCGGATCTTCCTGACGCCCATTTCGTCGATGAGGAACTTGATCAGCTTCTTGGCCTTGTCGCTGCCCGACTCGAACTCGATGCCGGCGTAGATGTCTTCCGAGTTCTCGCGGAAGATCACCATGTTGGTCTTGTGCGGCTCCTTCACCGGCGAGGGAACGCCGGTGAAATACTGGATCGGGCGCAGGCACACATACAGATCGAGCTCCTGGCGCAGCGCGACGTTGAGTGAACGGATGCCACCGCCCACCGGTGTGGTCAGCGGCCCCTTGATCGAGACCACGTAGTCCTTCACCGCCGCCAACGTCTCGGGTGGGAGCCACACATCGGGGCCGTAGATCTTGGTCGACTTCTCGCCGGCGTAGACCTCCATCCAGTGGATCTTCTTGCTTCCACCATAGGCCTTGGCCACCGCCGCATCCACCACCTTGATCATCACCGGCGTGATGTCGGCGCCGGTGCCGTCGCCCTCGATGAACGGAATGATCGCCTGGTCCGGCACGTTCAATGAAAAGTCGGGGTTGACGCTGATTTTCTGCCCGCCTTCGGGCACCTTGATGTGTTGATACATTGCGATCTGGCTCCGCTCTCAAAGGGTGGTCGGTGACGAAAGTTCAGCTTTCGATTCTAAGCCAGTGGGATTGGCCCGACCGGTGGCAACCCGGGCCGGTGCGCGGCGCGTTGATAATGCTGTCACCACTCCCGCTGCACCACATGACTCGCCTCAAGCTGGCCGCGGCCAGCGCCCTCGCCGCCCTGTTCGCCCTGTTTCTGAGCGGCGCTGTGCTGGCGCAGGACGTGGCGCAGAAGTTGCCGGCGATCCCGTTGCAGGCGGGCCTGTACCTGATCCAGGCCGAACTCGCGCAAACCCCCAAGCAGCGCGAGATCGGCCTGATGTTTCGCAAGACCATGGCCACGAACGTCGGCATGCTGTTTGCGTTCGAGCAGCCTGGCGTGCAATGTTTCTGGATGAAGAACACGCTGTTGCCACTCTCGGTGGCCTTCGTGGCCGACGACGGCCGCATCGTCAACATCGAGGACATGAAGCCGCAGACACTGGACAGCCACTGCTCGATCCAGCCGGTGCGCTACGTGCTCGAGATGAACCAGGGCTGGTTTGCCAAGCGCGGCATCCAGGCCGACTTCCAGCTGCGTGGCGCGCCCTTCGCGCCATGAACCCGCACCCGGGACGCTGACCCGATCACGGCGCCACGGCGCCGCCCGTGGCGTGCGGTCACGGCCGGGACGCGCGCCCCGCACCGTGAACCTCGCGTCGGCCAAGCATCGCGGCAATGAGCACCGTGGCGGCGAACAGCAGCAGCGCGGCCACGTTGAGCTCGGCACCGAGCCGGCGCAAGGTCGGGCTCCAGGCATCGCCCCACAGGCGCAGCGCCAGCGAGGCGTGCAGCAGCGCCAGCGGCACGTAGAACGCCACGCCAAAGCGCAGCTTCACACCCGCCACCGCCGGCAGGATCACCGGCGCGTGGGCCATCACCATGCTCACGACGAAGCCCAGCCCGAGCGCATGGAAGGCCGCGTCGCGCGTCGGCGCGCCGAGCGCCATGCCGGCCCAGGCCAGGCCGGCCACCATCAGCCAGAAATAGCCCGCCAGCAGGCACAGCGCCATGTAGCGGCTCAAGCCCCGGCTGGCCACGGTGCGGCGCGCCGTGTCGAACCCCGCCAGCCAGCCACCGAGCAGCGCTAGTGCGGCGCCGTAGATCACGCCGCCCGCGCTCGGATCGAACGCCGTGACCGCGGCGCCGAGCAGCAGGGCCGCCAGCAATACCAGCAGTGCGGCCTGCACACAGCGGCGGCGCCGCATCAGCCGGGTCATCTCCAGGCGCTCGGCCGCGATCGTCACGACCAGGAAGGCGAACCACCACGCCACCACGGCCTGCATTGCCCAGCCGGTCGCCAGCCCCAGGTTGCCGAGCAGCCAGGCCAGCGCCGCCACCTGCAGGACCTGGACATGCAGAACCGGCTGGCGCCGCACGATCTCGACGCTCGCGGCGACAAACACGAGCGCGGCAGCGACCAGCAGCCACGCCCCCGTCGCACTCCAGCCGAGCAGCATGAGGAGCGCACCGGCCCCGCAGGCGAGCGGGCTCGCGAACGCCCAGCGCCGGCCCACCGCCACCGCGCGCTCGAGGCCGATCACGGTGCCGAAGAAGCCACTGATCATCAGCGCGGCGTGAAACACGACGGCCTGGCTGAACAGCGGCGTCACGCCGAGCGCTGCAACACCGAGGCGGCCGAGCCCGCCCCACATGCCCGCCAGCAACGCGAGCAGCGCGGGCACGAGCACCAGCAGGCGCAGCCACGACGCCCGCCGGGGCGCGGGCGCCGCGCGGGTTCGCGCGGCATTCACCACCCCATGAACCGCCGGGCGTGCGCGCTCATGCGTTCGGGCGCCCAGGCCGGCTCCCAGCACAGCTCGACTTCGATCGACAGCCCGGCCGGAACCACGCGGTCGAGTTCGCGCTCGACATCCCCGACGATCATCTCGCCCATCGGACAGGCCGCCGAGGTCATCGTCATCGACACCTGCACCGCGGCCTCCGACACCGTCACCGCATACACCAGCCCGACGTCGAGGATCGACAGCGCCATCTCGGGATCGACGACACGCTTCAAGGCCTGCGCGATCGGCGCGCGCAGATCGGGCGGGCCATCGTAGGCAAATGAATCGACCATGTCCATGGCGTCACTCATCACACCGCGCACCACACTGCAGGCCGAACCCTGCGCAGCGCGGTACCCCGACTCCTGCCGGGGCCGGCTCGCGCTGAGCTTCGAGCCAGGAGCCTCGGGGCCAGCTCGGCGTCATGATCTGCGTGAAGCTATATTTTTCATACATCAATTCTATCGAGGCAAGCCACCGACTGCGAGGAAGACGAACGCCGGCGGGTTGACGCAGCGCAAGCTCGGCGACAATCCATCCGGCACTGCACCGACCTCCGCTCGCCACCCAAGCCCCACCCTCTTCTCTCCCGTGACGCCGCTCCCTCACATTGCCGTTCTCGACGACGAAGTCGATATCACCGTCCTGCTCGCAAACTACCTGCAGGCGCAGGGATTCCGGGTCAGCCAGCGCCACACCGGGCGCGCGCTGCTGGAACTGATGGCCAGCGACCCGGCCGCGCTGGTGCTGCTCGACCTCGGCCTGCCCGGCGAGGACGGTTTCGCGATCGCGCGCCAGCTGCGTGAGCATCATCGCTGCGGGCTGGTGATCGTCACCGGCCGTGGCGACGCCATCGACAAGGTGGTCGGGCTGGAGGTTGGCGCGGACGACTACGTCACCAAGCCTTTCGATCTGCGCGAGCTGCTGGCACGCATCCGCGCGGTGCTGCGCCGCACCAGCGAGCACCCGCCCGCGCCCACCGCGCCGGCCGCCACGCCGCTGCCTGCGACGCGCCCGCGCCGGCTGCGCTTCGTGGGCTGGGAATTCGACGAAGCGGCACGCAACCTGACCCATCCCGAGGGTCATGAGGTCGCACTCACCACCGGCGAGTTCGACCTGCTGTGCACCTTCATCCATGCACCGGGTCGAGTGCTGTCGCGCGACTTCCTGCTCGAGCGCACGCGCGGTCGCGAGGCCGGGCCGTTCGATCGCACCATCGACGTGCAGGTCGGGCGGCTGCGCAGGAAGCTCGAGGCCGACCCCGAGGAGCCGCGCATCATCAAGTCTGTGCGCGGCGCGGGCTACGTCTTCGTTCCAGACGTCGAGGCGGCGTGAACCCCGGCCACCCTCACCGCATGCCCTCGGCGGACTCGCCCGCCGCGACGCCTGCGCAACTGCCGGCCGGTATCGACGAGCACTCGCTGTTTCGATCGCTGTTCTCGGCCTACCCCGATGCGCTGCTGCTGGTCGACGCGCAGGGGCGGATCGTGCTGGCGAACCCGGCTGCAGTCGCACTGCTGGGCTACAGCGCGCAGGAGCTTGCATCGATGTCGGTCGACGCGCTCGTGCCCGACAGCATCCGCTCGCGCCACGAAGCCTACCGCGACGCCTACGGGAAGAGTCCGCGCGCGCGCCCGATGGGCACGCAGATGGACCTGGTCGCCAAGTGCCGGGACGGATCGGAGGTCATGGTCGAGATCGCGCTCAGCCCCCTGACCGATCAGGGCCTGCCTTATGTCGTGGCGGCCATCCGCGGCATCGAGGCCTACCCGCGCGTGCGCCAGGCCTTGCAGCGGGCGCGCTACAGCGAGCAGCTTGCCCAGCTCGGTCGCTTCGCCGTCGACACGCGCGACCAGGCTGCGCTGCTGGCCCGGATCCCCGAAGTCGCGTCGGCGGCGCTCGAAGCCGACGCCGCGGTGGTGTTCCTGCGCGACGGCGTTCAGGGCGACTTCCGCATTGCCGCGGGCGTCGGGCTCGGGTCCGGCGAACAGGTCGGCGACCGCCTGCCCGACCGACCCGACACGCCGCCCGGCTTCGTCGCCGCGCAGGCTCGGGCGGTGCAGGTGGCCGACTTCGCCACCGAACAGCGCTTCGTGGTTCCCCCCGCGTATCTCGCGGCCGGCTGGAGCAGCGGCCTGGCCGTGCCGCTGTCGGACCGCGGCAGCGTCGTCGGCACGCTCGCCGTGCGCTCGCGCCGCGCATTGCGCTTCGGCGACGACGAGACGCGCTTTCTCGAATCGCTCTCCAGCCTGCTGGTGACGAGCCTGCAGCGGGCCCACACGGAGGACGCGCTCAACCACGCGCAACGCCTCGAGATCGTCGGCCAGCTCACCGGCGGCATCGCGCACGATTTCAACAACCTGCTCACCGTGATCCAGGGCAACCTGCAGGTGCTCGAAGAGCTCCCGGCGATCGCGGGCGACACCTACGGGCAGCAGCTTGTCGCCGCCGCCACCCGGGCCTCGCGGCGCGGTGCCGAGCTGACCGGCAAGCTGCTCGCGTTCTCGCGCCGCCAGGTGCTGCAGCCGACCGGCGTGGATGCAGCCGCGCTGCTGCATTCGCTCACCGACATGCTGCGCCGCACGCTCGACCAGCGCATCCGGATCGACGTCGATGTCGCACCACGCTGCCCGCCGTGCGTGGCCGATCCGGGCCAGCTCGAGTCGGCGCTGCTCAACATCGCGATCAACGCGCGCGACGCGATGCCCGAGGGCGGCACGCTGTCGTTCGCGGCGCAGGCCTGCCGCGCACTGCCCGCCGACGCAGCGGCCGAGCTTGGCGCCGAGGCCCGGCCGCTCGACTTCGTGTCGATCTCGATCCGCGACAGCGGCGCGGGCATGTCCGAGGCGACCCGGGAGCGCGCGTTCGAGCCGTTCTTCACGACCAAGGAGCTCGGACGCGGCACCGGCCTGGGTCTGAGCACGGTCTACGGATTTGCGAAGCAGTCGCGCGGCACCGTCACGCTGAGCAGCACGCTCGGCGAAGGCACGGTCGTGACGCTGTACCTGCCTGCCGCCGCGGCCGGCCCCGTGCCGGAACTCCACGAACCCGCGCCGCAGGTCCGGGTGCCGCGGGGTCTGGCCGTGCTGCTGGTGGAGGACGACGCTGAAGTGCGCAGCGTGATGCAGACCTTTCTCGATGCGCTGGGTTGCCGCGTCAGCGCGTTCGCCAGCGCCGAGCAGGCCTTGGCGGCGCTCGTGCCGGGGGCCGGGTTCGAGCTGCTGCTCAGCGACATCGCGCTCGGCGCCGGCATGCGCGGCACCGCGTTGGCCGCGCTGGCGAGCCAACGCCTGCCGGCCCTGGGCGTGATCCTGATGTCGGGCTTCTCGGCCGAACTGCTCGATGCCCAGCACGACACCCATCCGCGCTGGGAGTTGCTCAAGAAACCGTTCGGCCGCCTTGAGCTGGCCGAGGCGATCGGCCGCGTGCTGGCCAACGAGGCGCCGCAGGGCTGAGCCGGCGAGGCCCGGCCAGGACGGTGGCAGCGCTCGACTGCGGCGCGCAGCACTTCCGGGGGCAGCTCGGCTTGGCGCGGCACGATCACGCCGCGCTCGTGCGCCTACTGCACCAGCGTCGGTTCAGGCGTCAGGCTGCGCTGGATGTAGGCCGCGAGTGCGGCCACCTCGGGAATCTCGATGTCACGCCGGCCACGCTCCGAGAAGCGGATCAGGTCGCCGCGCGCGAGCCTGGAGAGTGCCCGGCTCACGGTCTCCAGCGTCATCCCGAGGTAGTTGCCGATCTCGGCGCGCGTCATGCGCAAGGTGATCTGGTCGTTGCGCAGGCCGCGCTGCGCCAGCGACTCGGCCCAGTAGCGCAGGAAGTCCGCCACCCGCGCGTCGGCCGGCAGCGTGCACAGCGC
>JBDSBD010000428.1:0-7384 GCA_039921765.1 Burkholderiaceae bacterium | reverse complement strand
GATCGAAAATTGCGCGCCTGGCCCATGTCGACGAGATCGGGACGCAGCGCGAGCACCACCGAAGTTTCCTTGTCGCCACCGTGGATCCCGTGCTGCGTTTCGGCCGCACCGAACATGCCCGCGGGCGTACCGAACGAATACGTGTTGGTCGCCACCACCAGCATGTCGTGCTTGACACGCAGGTCGCGCGCGACGACCTCTCCCACCATGCCCTGCCCGCCATGGCTGTTGAAGATGACCAGCTTGCGCACACCGGCAGCGGCGACGCAGTCACCGATCTCCATCCACAGATGGATCAGCGTTTCGATCGACAGTGTCAGCGTGCCGGGATAGCGCGCATGCTCGTTGCTCTTGCCGATGCGCTGGGTCGGCAGAAAAACCACCGGCAGCTCGTCGGGCAGACGCTCGATGACGCGCTGGACGATTCCCTCCACGATGGTCGTGTCGACCGACAGCGGCAGGTGCGGTCCGTGTTGCTCGATCGCGGAGACGGGGAGCACGGCGATCAAGCGATCGCGCTCGAGTGCCGCGAACTCGGGACTGGTGTATTCAGCCCAGTGACGTTTCATGAGGCCTTCCTCCGCGCGACGTCGCAGCGTGCCGAAATGGGCGAAGTGGCTTCGCTCAGACACAGTCTTGGCATGTACGACTGGATTGACCAATGGTAAAAACGAGATTCATTCTAGGCTGGCGTAGCGAACGGTGCGCGGCGTTCCTTGTCCGGAATTACCCTCAGCAAGAAGCCCGTGAGGATCACCGGCTCGCTTCGTCGCGGTCCTGCACCATGCGAAGCAAAGCATGGAGCGCGTCCAGCGATGGCGTCTCGATGCCGCAGCGCCGAGCCGCGTGAACCACGTTGCCGAGGATCGGCTCGACCTCCATGGCCCGCCCGTTCTCGTGGTCGAGTGCCATGCTGGTCTTGTAAGGGGCCATCGCGCGCGTGCTGGCGATCGTCTCATCGATCACGCGAGCCTCGATCGGATAGCCGCTCGCGGCGGCGACGGCGCAGGCCTCCTGCATGACCCGGCGCACGAGCCGGCGGCCCTCTTCGGGCGCCAGAATGGCGCGCGTGTCCATCGCGCCGCCCAGCACCGAGATCGGATTGAATGCAATGTTCCAGAGGTTCTTGAGCCAACGCGACGCCGTCACGTCGGCGCGCGTGTCGCATTGCAGCCCGGCACGGCGAAACAGCTCGGCAAAACGTTCCGTGGCTGCGGAGACCCCGTCGGGGAAGTTGCCCATGGCGAGCGAGCCGAGCGCGTGATGGCGAATGGCCGCCTCACCGGTGCGGCTGACCGCAACGAAGGCCAGCACGCTGATCAGCTCGTTGGCGGGAAATGCATCGGCGATCTCCTGCTCGATGCCGATGCCGTTTCCGAACAGCGCGATCACCGTGCGCGGCCCGACCGCGTCGCGGATCAATGTCGCGCGGTCCAGGCCGCGCACGGTCTTGACGGCGAGCAGCAAGTAGTCGGGTGCAGGCACGCCATCACGGGCCGAGCGCAACACCCGGGACGGGCGGAAAACGAAGTCGCCCAGAGGGCTTCGGATGTCGAATCCGCGGGACGCGACCGCCGCGCCTTCGGAGCGGCACACCACCGACACATCGGCCCCGGCGCGCGACAGCATGCCGCCGTAGAAGGCGCCGATGGCTCCGGCTCCGATGACCAGTACCCTGGTCGGCTGTTCGTGCGCCATGCGCGTTCGTCCGGTTGCCTGCAAATGCGCGGCTAGTGTACAAATGGCCTGACCATGCGTCAAAACCAAACTTTCCCCAACGTCCCGAGCCCGCTTTGAACGGACACTTCGACGCGGTCTGCATCCCGCGCAGCCTGCGCGGCTTTGCCTCGGATGCACCGGAGGCCCAGGCGTTCGGCGTGTCCTGGATCGACGGGCAAGTGACCCGGATCGAGTCCGTCCCCGGCGCGGCCGCGGGCATCTTGCTCAGCGCGCTGGTCGACATGCATGTCCATCTCGACAAGAACTACAGCATCGACGACGTCGGTGCAACGCAGGGCGATCTGCACGCCGCCATCGAGCGCATGAAGGTCGGCCGCGCCGGCTGGACCGCGGCGCTGCTGCACGAAAGAATGACACGCGCGCTGACCGATGCCTGGCGCTGCGGAACCCGCGCGCTGCGCACGCACCTGGACTGGTCCGAATCTCGCACGCCCATCTCGCTGGCGGTGCTCACCGCGCTGCGCGATGAGTGGCGCGGGCGCATCGAGCTGCAGTTCGTATCGCTCACGCCGCTGGATCAGTTCGACTCCGACGCCGTCCCAAGGGCGCAGACCCTCGCCCGGGCCGGCGGCATCCTGGGCGCGTTCGTCTATCGCAACAGCGACCTCGAGGCGAAGCTGCGGCGTGTCTTCGATCTCGCCGTGGCCCACGACCTCGACCTCGACTTTCACGTCGACGAAGGACTGGCCCCGGACGCGGCGGCGCTGCGCTGCATCGCCGAATTGACGCTCAGCCATGGCTGGCAGCACCGCGTGACCTGCGGGCACGCCTGTTCACTGTCGATCCAGCCGGCCGACGAGGCGCTGGAGACGTTGCGCCACTGCGCGCTCGCCGGGGTCCATCTGGTGGCGCTGCCCACCACCAACCTCTATCTGCAAGGCGCCTGGAGCGGCACCCCGATCGAGCGCGGCATCACCCGACTGCGCGAGGCGGCCGCGGCCGACGTCAACGTCTGCATCGCGACGGACAACGTGGCCGACGGCTTCTTTCCCTATGGTAGCTACGACCTGTTCGAAACCTTCGGCCTGGGCGTGCAGGTCGCCCATCTGGCGCCCGCACTGGCGTGGCTTCCCGCCATCACGGTCCATCCGGCACGCGCGATGGGGCTCGCTTGGGACGGTCTGCTGCGCATCGGCTGCCCGGCCGACCTGGTGCTGCTGCAGGCTTGCAGCGAGTACGAGCTGCTCACACCGGCAGGCCGGCGGCGCACCGTCTACCGCGGTGGCGTGCCGGTGGCATGAGGCTCGCGTGCACTTCGTTCCGCTCGCCTCCAATGCGTTGCCGCAAGATCATCGGATCGGCCACTCGGGTCCGGTTCCTTGTGCGGTGATCAAGGACAAATCCGACCTGTCGGGCCATCAGGACCCTTCATGCTGGAATCGGCTCGAGCCGAGTTCATCGCACACGATGATCACTGGGTTTCTGCCATCGCGACGCGCCACCTTGGAGAGCAACCCATGCTGAAGATCGACGAGATCACCGCCTACCCGTTGTCGTTCCCGGTCTCGGCTGGTGCAAGCGTGCGCCTGGGAATCGGACGAACCATCAAGCGCGACACCGTGCTCGTGCGCGTGCGCACCGACGACGGCCTGGTCGGGTGGGGCGAGGCGCATCCGGGACGCGCCCCAGGATCTATCGCCCATCTGATCCAGACCACCCTGGCCGGACTGGTGCGTGGACTGGAAGCCAGCGACGTGGTCGGCGTCTGGGAGCGCATCTACAAGATGCAGCTGTCCAGCCATGGGATGGGCGCCGCAGCCGCGATGGCGATGAGCGGCATTGACATGGCGCTGTGGGACATCCGAGCCAAGGCTGTCGGCTGGCCGCTGTACCGGCTGCTCGGCGGGCGCGCACGTTCGGTTCCGGCTTACGCAGGCGGCATTTCGCTCGGATTCCAGCCGGCCGGCGATCTGGTGGCTGAAGCGCAGGGCATGGTGCAGCGGGGATTTCGCGCCATCAAGCTGCGCGTCGGCGACACCTGGCAAGCCGATATCGAAAGAGTGCGGGCGGTGCGCGAGGCATTGGGCGAGGACATCGAGATCCTGGTCGACGCCAACACCAGTTACAGCCTGGCCGATGTACGCCGTGTCATGCCAGTCTTCGACGCACTGGGTGTGGGCTGGCTCGAGGAGCCGTTTCCCCCGCACGACGCGCACAGCTACCGGATGGCGGCGGGCTTTGGCATCACGCCGTTGGCGGCGGGCGAGAATCATTACACCCGCTTCGAGTTTCAGCGCCTGATCGAAGACGCCTCGGTGTCCATCCTGCAGCCGGACCTGTCGAAAACCGGTGGCATCACGGAGGCACTGCGCATTGCCGCGATGGCTTCAGCGCGCAAGCTGCCGATCCACCCGCACACTTCGGCCACCGGCCTGAACATGGCGGCCTCCATCCACTTCCTCGCGTCGGTCGACAACGGCGGCTACTTCGAAGCCGATACCGCGCTCGAAAACCGATTCCGCGATGAGCTGACCTCGAAGTCGTTCGAGGTCGGCGCCGACGGCTGCGTCACCCCGCTGGAAGGCCCGGGGATCGGGATCGAGGTCAACGAGGACTTCATTCGCGCCCACCCGGTCATCGAAGGTCCGGGCTACGTGTGATGGTGCATGGCCGGGCCTCCCGGGTCTTGAACGTGCCGCTTGCGCTTCCAGGGGGCACCCCTGCGCGTGCTGCCGTTGTGCGGCATGGCCGCGTCGAGGCGGCCTCGGGGAGTGCCCGCCTCGCGCCGGGCCGGGCCAGGTCTGTGCATTGCCACGGCAACCGATCCGCCGCCCGTGTAAAATCCAAGGTCCCGCGATGCGAGCGCAGCCGCCTCACCTCAGGCATCGGGCCCTGTCAGGAAGGCCGGGCTGGCACGACAGGCGCGCTTCGTCGCAAGGACTGCACACACGAGGTGACCGTCTTGATTCTGCCGGATGAGCCGCAGCGAAGCCCGGCGATGGCCAAGGCAACGGCGATGGTGGACAAGCGGCGAAGCGCCGCGCGCGCAGCTGACTTGACCCGTTGATTCGACTTTCATTTGGGGCCGGCGTCCCCATCTGAGAATGTTCGGGCACCGGCACGGCTTCAAGATGCGTGTCGGTGCCGATGCAAGCACAGACCCGATTGACTTTTATACCCACTTCCCAGGAACCCGCATGGCCGCGAAGAAAACCCCTCCCAAGTCTGCACCGGTAGAGAAAAAAGTCTCCTCCTCGGCCAAGGCTGTCAAGCCAGTGAAGTCCCCCAGGAAGGCGCCTGCCGCTGCCAAGGTCAAGCCTGCACGCACGCTCAAGGGGGCTGCGCTGAAGGACGACGCGGCCGCGGATTTTGCCGACCTCGACGACGAACTGGTGGAAGACAGCGACGTCGTTGAGATCGAGGTCGAAGACGAAGTGATCGCGCCGGCTGAGGTGGCCGAGGCGACGCCCAAGGCAAAGGTCAAGCCGCTGCGCATGAAGGTGCCCAAGTCCAAGGAGCGCGCGCTGATCCGCGAGTTCGGCCTGGACGTGACCACCCTGACCGAGGAAGAAGCCGACAAGCGCCGCAACGAGTTGAAGACGCTCGTCAAGATGGGCAAGACGCGCGGCTTCCTGACCCAGCAGGAAATCAACGACCACCTGCCCGAGAAGCTGGTCGACGCCGAAGTGCTCGAGGCCATCGTGAAGATGCTCAACGACATGGGCGTGGCCGTCTATGAGCAGGCTCCCGACGCGGCGACGTTGCTGGTCGCCGGCGGCGGCGGCACGACCGCCACCGACGAAGAAGCCGAAGAAGCGGCGGAAGCGGCGCTGTCCACGGTGGATTCCGAGTTCGGCCGCACCACCGACCCGGTGCGCATGTACATGCGCGAAATGGGTACGGTGGAGTTGCTCACGCGCGAGGGCGAAATCGAGATCGCCAAGCGCATCGAAGGCGGTTTGCAGTCGATGATGGCGGCAATTTCAGCGTCGCCGGCCATCATTGCCGAGATCCTGGTCTATGCCGACAAGATCAAGGCCGGCGAGCTCACGATCTCCGAGGTGGTGGACGGATTCGTCGTCGCCGACGAGGCCGACGACTATGTGGCCGAGGAAGAAGTCGACTCGTTCGACGAAGACGACGACGACGACGGCAATGGCGGCAGCAAGGCCTTGAGCCGCAAGCTCGAGGAAATGAAGGTCCAGGCGCTGGCCCGCTTCGATTCGCTGCGAACGCACTTCGACAAGCTGCGCCGCGCGTTCGAGAAGGAAGGCTATCAGTCGACCGCCTACACCCGCGCGCAGCACGCCATCAGCGCCGAGCTGATGACGATCCGCTTCACCGTCAAGACGATCGACAAGCTCTGCGCGATCCTGCGCACCCAGGTCGACGGTGTGCGCCGTCATGAGCGCGAGATTCGCAAGATCATGGTCGACAAGTGCGGCATGCCGCAGGAATACTTCATCAAGAAGTTCCCGCCCAACGCCCTGAACCCGAAGTGGGTCGAGACCGAATCCAAGGCCGGCAAGCCGTACAGCGAGATCCTGCGCCGCAACCTGCCCGCCGTGCAGGAGCTGCAGAGCAAACTGGCCGACACGCAGTCCAAGGCCGTGGTGCCGCTCGAAGACCTGAAGATCATCAACAAGAAGATGAACGAGGGCGAGCGCTCGTCGCGCGATGCCAAGAAGGAGATGATCGAGGCCAACCTGCGCCTCGTGATCTCGATCGCCAAGAAGTACACCAACCGTGGCATGCAGTTCCTCGACCTCATCCAGGAGGGCAACGTCGGGCTGATGAAGGCCGTCGACAAGTTCGAGTACCGGCGCGGCTTCAAGTTCTCGACCTACGCCACCTGGTGGATTCGCCAGGCCATCACGCGCTCGATCGCCGATCAGGCCCGCACCATTCGCATCCCGGTCCACATGATCGAGACGATCAACAAGATGAACCGGCTGTCGCGCCAGCACCTGCAGGAGTTCGGCTTCGAGCCCGACGCACCGACGTTGGCCGAGAAGATGGAGATCTCCGAGGTCAAGATCCGCCAGATCATGAAGATCGCCAAGGAACCGATCTCGATGGAAGCGCCGGTCGGCGACGAGGGCGACACGACCCTGGGCGACTTCATCGAAGACACCAGCAACACCGCGCCGATGGAAGCGGCGCTGCAGGCCGGCCTGCGCGAGGTGGTCAAGGAAATTCTCGACAGCCTGACGCCGCGCGAGGCCAAGGTGCTGCGCATGCGCTTCGGCATCGAGATGAGCAACGACCACACGCTTGAAGAGGTCGGCAAGCAGTTCGACGTGACGCGCGAGCGCATTCGTCAGATCGAGGCCAAGGCGATCCGAAAACTCAAGCACCCGAGCCGCTCGGACAAGCTGCGCACCTACGTCGAGTCCCTGTAGGCGAGCCGAGACCCGGCCGCGCCGCCAGATCGCGCGGCGCCCGTGGACGCAACGCGACCCTCGAAGCGCCGATGTATGCGCATTCTTCTCGCCGAGGATGAGAGCGAACTGGCCGGCTGGCTGGTTCGCGCCATGGCGCAAAGCGGCTTCGTCGTTGACTGGGTCGACGACGGTCGCATGATCCTGACATCTCTCGACCAGACACGCTATGACGCGCTGGTTCTCGATCTTGGGCTTCCCGGACGCGACGGCCACGACGTGCTCGTCGATCTGCGGCGCGCCGACATGCGCGTGCCAGTGCT
>JBDSBD010000427.1:0-5945 GCA_039921765.1 Burkholderiaceae bacterium | reverse complement strand
CGGACTCGTCCTGGATGTGGCTGATGCCTTCGATCTTCTTCTCGTGCACCAGCTCGGCCATGCGCTCCTGCAGCGTCTTCTTGTTCACTTGGTAGGGCAGCTCGTCGACGATGATCGACTGGCGCTGACCCTTGTCGATGTCCTCGAAGTGAACCTTCGCGCGCATGATCACCTTGCCGCGGCCGGTGCGGTAACCGTCGCGCACGCCGGACAGACCGTAGATGATGCCGGCGGTCGGGAAGTCGGGCGCCGGGATGATCTCCATCAGTTCGTCGATCGTCGCGCCCGGGTTTCTCAGCAGATGGTGGCAGGCATCGACGACCTCGTTCAGGTTGTGCGGCGGGATGTTCGTCGCCATGCCCACCGCGATGCCGCCCGAGCCGTTGACCAGCAGGTTCGGCAGCCGGGTCGGCATGACCAGCGGCTCCTTTTCGCTGCCGTCGTAATTGGGGCCGAAGTCGACGGTTTCCTTGTCGAGATCGGCGAGCAGTTCGTGCGCGATCTTGGCCAGGCGGATTTCGGTGTAACGCATCGCCGCGGCGTTGTCGCCGTCGACCGAACCGAAATTGCCTTGCCCGTCGACCAGCATGTGGCGCAGCGAAAAGTCCTGCGCCATCCGTACGATCGTGTCGTACACCGACTGGTCGCCGTGCGGGTGGTATTTACCGATCACGTCGCCGACAATGCGCGCCGACTTCTTGTACGGTCGGTTCCAGTCGTTGTTCAACTCGCTCATAGCGAAGAGCGAGCGTCGGTGGACCGGCTTGAGTCCGTCGCGGGCGTCGGGCAGGGCCCGACCCACGATCACGCTCATCGCGTAATCTAGATACGAACGCCGCATCTCCTCTTCGAGACTGACGGGTAGAGTTTCCTTGGCGAACTGGGTCATGCGGTGTTCTGGGTGCTAAGCGGAGGGCGCGCGGGGCGGTCGAGGCGAGGCCAACGGGAGATTCTAAGTGCCGCGAAGCTGTAGCAACGAAGCAACAGCACCCCGTGTGAGCCCCGCAAGCGGCATCAAATGGCGTTTGTGCGAAAACCCTATGGCACAATAAATCGGTCGGTGGTCAGCCTGCGAGTTCGGGGTTAACCAGTACTTTCCGATTTCGGCTCGGACGTTTTGCAGAAATTACTGCGCCTTCCCTCGAGAGGAGAATCATGAAGAAACTGAACAAGGTGGCGTCGCTCTTTGCAAGCGCTGCACTCGCCACTTCCATGTCTGGCGCTTTTGCGCAGACGGTCGATAACTGGACCAGCGGCTACGGCGAGACTTGGAAGAACGGCACCAACGAGCTTTGCTGGCGCGATGCGTCTTGGACGCCCGCCACGGCCAAGGCCGATTGCGACGGCGCGCTGAAGCCTGTGGCAGCAGCAGCCCCCGCACCGGCTCCAGCACCGGCCCCCGCGGCCGCACCGGCACCCGCGCCGGCACCCGCGCCGGCCGTCGTTGCCGCGCCGTCGAGCGAGAAAGTCACCTTCGCGGCCGATGCATTCTTCGACTTCGACAAGTCGGTGCTGAAGGCCGAAGGCAAGGCCAAGCTTGACGACCTGGTCAGCAAGATGCAGGGGATCAACCTCGAAGTTATCATCGCCGTCGGCCACACCGACTCGGTGGGCACGGACGCGTACAACCAGAAGCTGTCGGTGCGTCGCTCGGAAGCCGTCAAGGCCTATCTGGTGCAAAAGGGCATCGAAAAGAACCGCGTCTACACCGAAGGCAAGGGTGAGAAGCAGCCGGTCGCTGACAACAAGACCAGCGAAGGCCGCGCGAAGAACCGCCGCGTGGAGATCGAAGTGGTGGGTACGCGCAGCAAGTAATTCAGCTCGCTCTACCAAGAAAACCCCGCTTCGGCGGGGTTTTTCATTGGGCTCTCTGATGTGCAGTCGCGTTCGCCCGGAGGTGCGGGTGAGCGCGCGGCCATCCACAGTCGCTACCATTGCCCGATGATCAACGCCGACCCCCAGGAACTGGCCAAGTTCAGTGACCTCGCTCATCGATGGTGGGACACCGAAAGCGAGTTCCGCCCCCTCCACCAGATCAACCCGCTTCGGCTTGACTGGATCGACTCCCATGTGTCGCTCGCCGGTCAGCGCGTGCTCGATGTCGGCTGCGGCGGCGGCATCCTGTCGGACTCGATGGCGCGGCGCGGCGCCCACGTGCTCGGCATCGACCTCGCCTCCAAGCCGCTGAAAGTGGCGCAACTGCATGCACTCGAGGCGGGTACGCCCAACGTCGAGTACCGTGAAATCGCGGCCGAAACGCTCACCACCGAGGCCGCTGGCAGCTTCGACGCCGTCACCTGCATGGAAATGCTCGAGCACGTTCCCGAGCCGGCTTCGATCGTCAGTGCCTGCGCGGCGCTGGTCAAGCCGGGAGGCTGGGTATTTTTCTCCACCATCAACCGCAATGCGAAGTCGTTCGCCTTCGCGATCGTCGGTGCCGAGCATGTGCTCAAGTTGCTGCCCAAGGGCACCCACGAGTACGCGCGGTTCATCCGACCGAGCGAACTGGCGCAATGGTGCCGCAACGCCGGGCTCGACCCGAACGACACGCGCGGCATGGAATACAACCCAATCACGCGGCGCTATCGCTTGTCTGCAGACACCAGCGTGAACTACCTGATCGCCTGCCGCAAGACCGCATGAGCGCGCCGTCCCGTTTGACCCCAGTGCGTGCAGTGCTGTTCGACCTGGACGGCACGTTGATCGACAGCGCTCCCGATCTCGCCGGTGCCGCCAACGACATGCGCGCCGCTCGCGGGCTGCCGCGGTTGTCGCTCGCGCACTTCCGGCCGATGGTCGGCTCGGGCGCTCGCGGCATGGTGGGGCAGGCCTTCCAGGTTGGCCCGCAAGATGACGGATTTGCCGCAATGCGCGAGGAGTTCCTGCAGCGCTACGAAACCCGCATGACTCAGGATACGCGCCTTTTCCCCGACGTCGCTGCTCTGCTCGACGCGTTGCTTGAGCGGGGCGTGCCATGGGGCATCGTCACCAACAAGGCTGAACGTTTCAGCGTGCCGCTGGTCCATGCGCTGGGTCTGCGTGAGCGCGCCGCAGTGCTGGTTTGCGGCGACACCACGGCGCACCCGAAGCCGCACCCGGAGCCACTGTTCGAGGCGGCGCGCCGCCTGCGCATCGAACCGGCTCACTGCCTGTATGTGGGAGACGATCGGCGCGACGCGCAGGCTGGTCGCGCAGCTGGTATGCGCACGGTCGCCGTGACCTGGGGCTATCTTGGCCTGGGTGACCCCATCGACGCCTGGGGCGCCGACCACATCATCGATGCGCCATCCGAGGTCTTGAATCTGCTCGTGATGGCCTAAACTACAGGCTCTGGGGCTGACCTGGCTTCGACGAGGGTTCGGAGTTGGAACAGTGCACGCCGAGCACCAGTTCGCTCGTTAATCCACTGGAAACAAAGTAACTGCGAACGACTCTTCGTACGCCCTCGCCGCTTAACACCGGTGAGCCTCGCAACAGTTGGCCGATGGGCTGGGCCTGAGGGGTAACCTGAAGGCTGCGAGGTCATACACATTGGCTCGCCTGGAGTTGGGTCACTCAACCTCAGGTTAAATCAAGTGAATCGGAAAGTGGGTAGCATGCTGCTGCGCGACCCACGGTCTTAAAACCAAATCAGTCAGCTAAGCGTGTAGATCTGCCCGGCAATGGCTTTCGGACGGGGGTTCGATTCCCCCCAGCTCCACCAACTAAAGTTCCCAGAAGTTCCTGCAAGTACCAAAACCCCTAGAGAATCAACGCTCTAGGGGTTTTTTCATGCCTGTAGCTTCCAGAATAGGCCGTATACATCCGGGGGCATGTGGGGGCATAGCTGGGGGCATGTGGGGTGTGACGTGGTGTCGATGCCCCCAGAACCTCGCAAAGCTGCCCCCATGCCGATCGACAAGCTGACCGATGTGACGAGCCGCAACGCCAAGCCGGGCTCCAAGCCGGCCCGGCTGCCAGATGGGGCGGGCTTGTATCTGGAAGTCGCGCCGACCGGCGGAAAGCTGTGGCGCTGGAAGTACCGATTCGGTGGCAAGGAAAAACGGCTCAGTGTTGGCACCTATCCCGAGACGTCACTGCGGGAGGCCCGCACCAAGCGCGACGAAGCCCGCAAGCAACTGGCAGCAGGCATCGACCCTTCGGCCACGCGCAAGGCCGAAAAGGCCAGCCGGCCAACATCGAGTGCCGGCAGCTTCGAAGCGGTGGCGCGCGAATGGCATGCGGCGGTGCATGTGCACAAGGTCAGTGAAGGTCACGCGGCTCGCACGTTGATCCGACTGGAGCAAGACGTGTTTCCGTGGATTGGCTCGCTTCCAGTGAGCGATCAGGGCTGCGTCCCAACAAGTGGTGTAAGTCTTGTGCCGACAGCCAAGGCGCGTAGGGCGTAGCCCGAAGCGGCTTGGCTGTCGGCGGCGACCTTCTTGATTGGGGTGGTCACCGTGATTCCGGATAGGGTTGAGGTGCGAATACCAACCTTGATCCTTGAAGGAAAACACGATGACCAACGCAACTATGGCACTGGCCGAGCTGGCCGACAAAGGCGCCGACGTGGACATGCTGCGCCAGATGGTGCAGTTCATGGCCCAGCGCATGATGGACATGGACGTCGAGACGCTGTGCGGGGCCGGCTACGACGAGAAGAGCCCCGAGCGGCTCAACAGCCGCAACGGCGTGCGCGAGCGAGCCTGGGAGACCCGCGCCGGGCGCGTCGAGCTCAAGATCCCCAAGCTGCGCCAAGGCAGCTACTTCCCCGGCTTCCTGGAGCCCAGGCGTACGGCCGAGAAGGCGCTGGCCGCGGTCATTCAGGAGGCCTACGTGCACGGCGTGTCCACCCGCTCGGTGGACGAGCTGGTCAAGGCCATGGGCATGAGCGGCATCTCCAAGAGCCAGGTGTCCAGGCTGTGCGGCGAGCTCGACGAGCGCGTGGGTGCCTTCCTGAACCGACCGATCGAAGGCGACTGGCCCTACCTGTGGATCGATGCGACCTACGTCAAGACCCGCGAGGCCGGTGCCATCGTCAGCGTGGCGGTGATAGTGGCGGTGGCGGTCAACACCGAGGGCCAGCGCCAGGTCATCGGCATGAAGGTCGGCCCCAGCGAGGCCGAGACGTTCTGGACCGAGTTCTTGCGCAGCCTGATGCGTCGAGGCTTGCGTGGCGTGCGCTTGGTGATATCGGATGCCCACCTGGGGCTGAAGGCGGCTGCGGCCAAGGTGCTCAAAGCCACTTGGCAGCGCTGCCGGGTGCACTTCATGCGCAACGCGCTGGCCTATGCCAACAAGACCCAACGGCGCATGGTCAGCGCCACCATCGCAACAGTGTTCGCCCAGGACAGCACCGACGCCGCACACCAGCAGTGGCGTGCCGTGGCTGACCAGCTGCGAACCAAGCTGCCCAAGCTGGGCAGCTTCATGGATGGTGCGGAAAACGAGGTGCTGTCGTACATGAGATTCCCTCGCGCGCATTGGCTGCAGATCCACTCCACCAATCCGCTGGAGCGGCTGAACGCCGAGATCAAACGCAGAACGAATGTCGTGGGCATCTTCCCCAACGACGCTGCGATCACGCGCTTGGTCGGCGCCATGCTCCTGGAACAGAACGACGAGTGGTGTCTGAACCGACGCTACATGCAGCTTGAAGGCCTGCAAAGCCTGACCGATACTCCGACCACTCGGCTGCCTGCTGTGCAGCGCTGAGTACCGTGCATCTCAGCCCTGTCCGGGCTCACGGACTTACACCACGCACTGGGACACGATCCATTCGCGACTTGAGGCGGATTGCATCAAGGGCGCGAATACTTCTATAGCTTCGGCCCGCAAATAGATTGAACTCTCATCGTTTTGTCTGATCTGAGCTTGCATGGAAAAAGACGATGCAAGAAAGCTGAGCGCGGCCGAGCAACATGAGAGGCGGCGGCAAGTCATTCGAGCCCATAAGCGAGGGCGGA
>JBDSBD010000426.1:0-6911 GCA_039921765.1 Burkholderiaceae bacterium | reverse complement strand
CCGCGCAGGCCGCGAGGAACCAGGCCACGTCGCGCGGCTCGGAAAGCAACAGCGGCTGGTGCACGAAACGCTGCACCAGCACCGACCCGGCGAAGGCCTGGAGCAGGGCGCCAACGCCGATGACGGTGGGGATCAGCAGCGCGTTCAGGTCCGGTTGAGCAAGCCCCCCGGCGTGTATGAAGGTGACCCCGAATGCGGCGAGTGCCACCGCCGGCAGCATGCGCCGGCCGTAGACCAGCACGCTGGCCATGGCAATGCCCGCGGCCGGGTAGAGCGGCGCCGCGTAGCCGGGCGGAATCGCCAGGGCCAGTGCCGCCAGCCCCGCCAGCAGGTAGGCCGCGGCCGTGACGGCAAAGGCAAGAGCCCAGTGGGGCGAGGCGTCGGAGGTGGTTGCGTGTGGCAAGTGCAGCAGGCGGGACAGGGCTGGAAATCGGCCCGGCGCCGAGCCTAACATCGGCGTGGCATGCCGCCGCCGCTGTGATCGCGGCGCCTACACGTTGAACAGGAAGTTCAGCACATCTCCATCCTTGACCACGTACTCCTTGCCTTCGGCGCGCATCTTGCCGGCGTCCTTCGCACCCTGTTCGCCCTTGAACGCGATGAAGTCATTGAAGGCGATGGTCTGCGCCCGAATGAAGCCGCGCTCGAAGTCGGTGTGGATCACGCCGGCAGCCTGCGGCGCGGTGTCGCCGACATGGATGGTCCAGGCCCGCACTTCCTTGACGCCAGCGGTGAAGTAGGTCTGCAGCCCGAGCAACGTGTAGGCGGCACGGATCAGCCGGTTCAGGCCGGGCTCGGTCTGACCCATCTCCGACAGGAACATCAGCCGGTCTTCATCGTCCATCTCCGACAACTCGGCCTCGGTCTTGGCGCAGATCGCCACCACTGGCGCGCCCTGGCTCTCGGCATAGGCGCGCAGCTTGTCGAGATAAGGGTTGTTCTCGAAGCCGGTTTCCGAAACGTTGCCGACGAACATCGCCGGCTTCGCGGTGATCAGGCACAGCGGCCTGACCAGCAGCAGCTCTTCCTTGCCGAACGCAATCGTGCGCACCGGCCTGGTTTCGTTCAGCGCCGCCATGCACTTCTCGAGCACGGCGACGATCTTCTGCGCTTCCTTGTCACCCGAGCGCGCGACCTTGTTGTAACGGTGCAGGCCTTTCTCGACCGTGCTCATGTCGGCCAGGCAGAGCTCGGTCTGGATCACCGCGATGTCGTCGAGCGGATCGACCTTGCCGGCGACGTGGATCACGTTGTCGTCATCGAAACACCGCACCACGTTGACGATCGCATCGGTTTCGCGGACGTGGGCGAGGAACTGGTTGCCCAGCCCTTCGCCCTTGGAAGCACCGGCCACCAGCCCGGCGATGTCAACGAATTCGACGATCGCCGACACGATGCGCTCGGGTTTGACAATGTCAGCCAGCGCCTGCAGCCGCACATCGGGGAGCTCGACGATGCCCACATTGGGCTCGATGGTGCAGAACGGGTAGTTCTCGGCGGCGATGCCGGCTTTGGTCAGCGCGTTGAAGAGGGTGGACTTGCCGACGTTGGGCAGGCCCACGATGCCGCATTTCAGGCTCATGGCAGAAGTTCTCGGGGTTCGGGGAAGCAGCGCGAAGTTTAGTCGGTGGGCCTACACTGCCCACAGATTCGAGGAGTGCTGCGATATGGCCGATCTTCAAACGCTCAAGTCCCATGTCAAGGATCTTGGCGGCGGCTTCATGGTGCGCCGCTCGCTGCCAGCGGTGCAGCGAGCCTCGATCGGGCCGTTCGTCTTCTTCGATCACTTCGGCCCGATCACCGCGGGCCCCAGCGACAACCATGACGTGCGCCCGCACCCGCACATCGGCCTGGCGACCGTGACCTATCTGTTCGAGGGCGCGATGATGCATCGCGACTCGATCGGCGTGGTGCAACGCATCGAGCCCGGCGCCATCAACTGGATGACGGCGGGTCGCGGCATCGTGCACTCGGAGCGCACCCCCAAGGAGCTGCTCGGGCGGGAGCGGCGCAGCCACGGCCTGCAGCTGTGGGTGGGTTTGCCGGAGGCGCACGAGGAAGATCTGCCGAGTTTCCAGCATGTCGCGGCGGCCGAGCTGCCGCTGCGCGAGATCAACGGTGTCACGGTGCGCGTGTTAGTTGGCAGCGCGTTCAACCTGAGCTCGCCGGTGCGCACCTTGTCGCCCACGCTGTACGTGGATCTGGGCTTCGAGCCCGCCGCAGACGCGTCGATCACGGTGCCCGCGGTGGCGCGCGAGCGCGCGCTCTACGCCGTCGATCGCGGCTTCGAGCTCGATGGCGAGCCGGTTGCCGCGTGCACGATGGTCGTGCTCGAGGAAGGCGCCGAGCCGGTGCTGCGCGCGCCGCGCGGCGGCCATGTGGTGCTGATCGGCGGCGCGCCGCTCGGCCACCGCTTCATCGTGTGGAATTTCGTGTCGAGCCGAAAGGAGCGCATCGTCGAGGCCCAGGGCGACTGGGAAGCGCAACGCTTCGCGCGCGTGCCCGGCGAGACCGAGTTCATCCCGCTGCCGCCGCGGCGCGATTGAGGAGGTCGGTTGCCGAGCGGGACTGCTCGTGCTCACCGATCTCGCGTCAAAGCGCCTGCTCGGTCCGCGCCGTTCGCGCCTGCGCCGGTGTGCCCCGGGGCCTGTGGCGGCCCGGCGCGAGCCCTTCGATCATGTTGCCCGGCCTAGTCGAACCGATAGTTCGCCACCCCGGTCATGCCGATCCGCAGCGCGCGCTCGATGCCTTCGAGGATCACACCGTTCATGCCAAAGGTGGGCTTGCCGTCGACGCGGGCGTCGGCGCGGTAGGCGACGAGCGCGTCCGTCACCGCGTGGCCGGTGGTGGCGGTCTGCAGATCGACGTCGGGGATCGGGCAGCGCGCGCAGGGCTTCACCAGCTTCAGCCGCACCGGGCCGTCGTCGGTCTCGAACACGATCTCGTCGAGCGCATCCTCGGCGTGGGCGTCGATGCCGCCGAGCACGAGGTTGGGCCGGAAGCGCTCCATCGTGACCGCATCCTGCCCTTGAGCCTCGATCCTGGAATTCAGTTCCGCGATCGCCGCGGCCGAGGTCACGAGCAGCGGGAAGGCATCGGCGAACGCGCACTCGGCCTCGATCGCACCGGTCCACTGGCGGTCGGACAGGCGCTTTTGCTCGGGGTCGAAGCGCACCAGGCGCAGCTTGGCGCCAAGGAAGTCGCTGAACCACTGGGCGCACAGGTCTCCCATGTCGTAGGCCGCCACTTCGTCGTTCCAGACCTTCACGCGCACCGGCTTCTCGACCGTATCGATCCGGATGTGCAGCGCGAGCATGCCGGGGGCACGCAACACCATCTCGGCGGTTTTCAGGGTCGGGCGGATCAGCGCCATGCGCGGCAGGGTGCGCTGCGTGACGCCCTCGCCGGCGGCGTCGACGACCATCCAGGCGCGGTCGAGCTCGAGCCCGGTCTCGATCAGCACGACCTCATCGAGCGTGATGCCGGCGCAGGATTTGATCGGATAGAGGTGCAGCGAATGCACCGACACCGGTACGTCGAAGGGCAGGGCGGCGTCGGGCGCGGCGCGGGTCGATACGTCCATCGGGTTGGGCCTTGGTTCGGAGATTCGAAAGCGGGAATTGTGCCCGCTGCACAGCCCCTGCCGCACCGGGCCATTCCATGGCGCCACGGTGCCGCCGCGATGCGCTCCCTACAATCGACGCCCATGACGGCAGGCTTCGATGTTCAGGTTCGTGGCGCGGGCATTGTCGGGCGCTGTCTCGCGCTGGCGCTGGCCCGGCTCGGGCTGCGCGTGGCGTTGCGGGCCGAGGCCGAAACGGGGGCGCGCGCGGGAGCGGCCGGTGAGGCCCGCGAAGATGTACGTGCCTACGCGCTGAACGCCGCTTCGGTGGCGCTGATGCGTCGCCTGAAGGTCTGGGACGCGCTGCCGGCACAGGCAAGGACGGCGGTCTTCGACATGCTGGTGCACGGCGACGCGCCCGCCGCGGTGCTTGATTTTTCGGCCTGGCAGCAGCGCGTCGACGCGCTCGCCTGGATCGTTGACGCCGCGGTGCTGGAGCGCGAGCTCGAAGCCGCGCTGCGGTTCGCACCGCACATCACGGTGGTCGATGCCGACACCGATGTGGCAGCGCCGTTGACGGCGCTGTGCGAGGGCAAGGCCTCGGCAACGCGCGCCGCCTTGGGAGTGCAGTTCGAGCGTCACTCCTTGGGTCACCGTGCGATCGCCGCCCGGCTCACGTCGAGGCGGCCGCATTGCGGCATGGCGCGTCAGTGGTTTCGCGCGCCGGACGTGCTGGCGCTGCTGCCTTTCGACACGCCGCAGGTGGGCTCGTCGTATGCCCTCGTCTGGTCGTTGCCCGAGGCGCGCGCGCAGGAACTGCTCGCCCTCGACCCGCCGGCCTTCGAGCAGGCCTTGATGCAGGCTTGCGGCGGCGCCGTGGGTGAGCTCGAGCTCGCATCGGCGCGGGCCGCGTGGCCGCTGGTGCAGGCCAGCGCAGATCGCTGGTGCGGCCCGGGTTGGGTCTTGCTGGGTGACGCGGCGCACGTGGTCCATCCGCTCGCCGGCCAGGGCCTGAACCTGGGGCTGGCCGATGTCGTGGCGCTCGAAGGTGTGATCGCGCAGCGCGAACCCTGGCGCGCGCTCGGCGACGAGAAGCTGCTGCGCCGCTATGCACGCGAACGCGTCGCGCCGACCTGGGCGATGGGCCAGTTGACCGGCGGGCTGCTCGAGCTCTTTTCACGCGACGCGCCGGGTTTGCGGGAACTTCGCAACCACGGGCTGACTCTTGTCAACCGACTCACCCCGCTCAAGCGCTGGCTCACGGCCCGCGCGCTCGACTCCTGAGCCTGCCCGAAAGACACCGATGCTCCACCGGCCCCGATCCTTCCTTGCCCGCACATCGATGGGCCTTCTCGCCGCACTCGCGCTCTCGTGCGCGTCCACGGCAATGGCTCAGGAGGCGCAGATCCGCAAGAACATCGCCGAGCGGCTGCCCGAGTTCCCGAAGATCGACGAGGTCACGAAGACGCCGATCCCGGGTCTGTATGAGTTGCGTATCGGCACCGACGTGCTGTACAGCGACGAGCGCGGCGAGCACCTGATCCAGGGCGAGATCACCGACACCCGGAGTCGCACCAACCTGACCCAGGCGCGCATCGACAAGCTCACCGCAATCGACTTCGCGAGCCTGCCGTTGAAAGATGCGCTGGTCTGGAAGCAGGGCAGCGGCGCGCGCAAGCTGGTCGTGTTCGCCGATCCGAATTGCGGCTACTGCAAGCGCTTCGAGAAGGACATGCTGCAGGTCAAAGACGTGACGGTCTACACCTTCCTGTTCCCGATCCTGGTTGGCGATTCACCCGACAAGGCGCGCGACGTCTGGTGCGCCAAGGACAGCGGCGTGGCCTGGCGCGACTGGATGATCAAGGGCACGCCGCCGGCGCGCGCGATGGGCCCGTGCGACACGTCGGCGCTGGCGCGCAACATGGCGCTGGGGCGCAAGTTCCGCGTCACCGGCACGCCGTCGCTGGTGTTCGAGGACGGCAAGCGCTTGCCCGGCGCGATGGCGCCGGCGCAGGTCGAGAAACAACTCCAGCTCAGCCGCGCCAAGGTCTGATGGCGCTTCGCGCTCGCCGCCACGGATCAGGCGTGTTCATCGTCGCGCCGTCCTGAAGAGGATCCGCAGGGCGGCCACGGCGCCCGGCCGTGCGCGCCGAGCGACGGCACAAACCGGACCGTGTGCGAGCCATTCGATGCGGAACTCCTGCTCCGAAGCGCAGGTCAAGTGCCGCAGATGCCGGAAGTCACAGCGGCGCCCGACCGCCGCCATCTGCTGCGCGACCATGCGGAAGCAAAGCGGCGCCGTTTCACTCGGGTTCGAGCCTCACCGCGGCGCCGACAAGAATGCGCTCCACGATCGTTTGACATCGAAGACCCTGCCGGCTGGCGGTCGTTGACCGGCCGCGCAAGGTCGGCTGCGGCCCGCGAGGCATGCAGGACGCCGCTGCGCAGAGGCTGCGACGGTCGACGCAGGCCGTGCACCCGCAGCCTGCCGAATGCCCCTGATTGATGCATGGCGAGATCAGGTGTATATGTCCGACCAAGGCCCGCTGCGCTCACCCGCGCACGAGATATGGAGTGCATCATGCGCAAACGTATCTACTGGTTGTTGCCCGACCTGGCGAGCGCCCGCCGGACCACGGATGACTTGTTGCTGGCCCGTATTGCCGAGCCGCACATTCACTTCGTCGCGCGCGAAGACGCCGACATGTCCGGCCTGCACGAAGCCAACGTGCTTCAAACCTCGGACGTGATTCGGGCGGCCCAGGCCGGTCTTGTCATCGGCGGCGCCTTCGGCGCCTTGCTTGGCGTCGTGGTCGGGGTGTACTTTCCGATCGTGGGCGATTCGCCCCAATGGGGCATGGTCGCCGTGCTCGCGATCCTCGGGGCGGTCTTCGGTGCCTGGTCGTCAAGCATGATCGGCGTGTCGACACCCAGCACCCGGCTCAAGGTCTTCGACACCGCCATCCAGCAGGGTCAGATCCTGCTGATGGTCGACGTGCCGCGCTCGCGAGTCGACGAAATCCAGGCCCGTCTGCTGACCTTGCACCCCGAGGCTCATCTCGAGGGTGTGGAGCCGAACATCCCCGCGTTCCCCTGATCTCGCGCCGCGGGTCTGCAACGCGTCTTTGCGGAGGTGATCATGGAATTCCCCCTGCACTTGCACGGCTGGGCGCAGCGCCGCCCCGATTGGCTCGCGGCGGCCGCCGCGGGGCTGGCCGGTGGCGCCGTGTTGATGGTGCTGGAACTGCTCTGGTCCGCCACCCGCATGGACGAGGCCGGGCCGTGGCGGATCTCGCAGCTCGTCGCCGCCCTCGTGATGGGGCCCGGCGTGCTGCAGGGCTCGGCCTTC
>JBDSBD010000425.1:0-3613 GCA_039921765.1 Burkholderiaceae bacterium | reverse complement strand
CAGCGCCGGCACGCCGAGCAGGCCGTCGTACTTGCCGAGCCCGTCGATGTTGCCGAGCAGGTAGTACAGGCTCAGGCCCCAGGCGATGGTGGCGAGCGGCAGGTAGTGGCCCGACATGCGCAGGGTGATCCAGCCCAGGATCAGCGCGGCGACGAAGGTGATCGCCAAACCCGCCCAGATCGTGAGCCACGGCGACACGTCATAGGTCAGCGTCAGGTAGGCGGCAGTGTAGGCCCCCAGCCCGACGAACGCGGCCTGGCCGAACGAGATGAGGCCGGTCACGCCGGTCAGCAGCACCAAGCCGATCGCCACCAGCGTGTACAGGCCGATGTAGTTGGCCTGCGTGATCCAGAACTCGGGCACCGGCAGCAGCGGCAGCAGTGCCAGGCCGATGACGAACAGGGCCAGGAAGATGCGGCGCATGGTCATGCCTCTTCCTCGTCGTCGGGGCCGTGCCGGAACGAGCGCCACAGCAGCACCGGGATGATGAAGGTGAACACGATCACTTCCTTGAACGCGCTGGCGTAGAACGAGCCGAAACTCTCGAGCAGGCCGACGAAGATCGCGCCGACCGCGGCACCGGGGTAACTTGCGAGACCGCCGAAGATCGCCGCGACGAAGCCCTTCAGGCCGATCAGGAAGCCCGAGTCATAGAACAGCGTCGTGGTCGGCCCGATCAGCAGGCCCGCGAGCGCGCCGAAGAACGCCGCGAGGCCGAAGCTCAGGCGCCCGGCACCCGAGGTGGAGATGCCCATCAGGCGCGCGCCGAGCCGATTCACCGCGGTGGCGCGCAGCGCCTTGCCGCGCAAGGAGCGCTCGAAGAACAGGTAAAGCGCGATGATCAGCGCGATCGTCGCCATGAAGATGATCGCGGTCTGGCCCGACAGCGTGACCGGGCCCATCGCGAAGCGCGTGTCCCAGAAGCTCGGGTTGCGAAAGCCCTCGGCACCGAAGAACACCAGCCCGAGGCCGGTCATCGCGAAGTGCACGCCGACCGCGATGATCAGCAGCACCAGCACGCTCGCGTCGGCCAGCTTCTCGAAGGCCAGGCGGTACACCAGCGGGCCGAGCGGCGTGACGATCAACAGGGTCAGCAGGCTCTGCACCAGCAGCGGCAGGTGGCGCGGCGCCGCCCACCACGCCAGCGCGGCCACCGCCACCGGCAGCGAGAGCGAGCCGAGCGCGCGCCACACCACCCGCACGAGCGGCAGACCGCGGCGCAGCCCCGCTGTCGCCTCGATGACCGCGGCGAGCAGCGCGAGGATCACCAGCAGCCACACCGTGCCCGGCACCCGGCCGAGCTGCAAGGCCGCGAGCGTGAGCGCCCCGTAGGTGACGAACTCGCCCTGCGGGATGTAGATCACGCGGGTGACTGCGAACACCAGCACGAGCGCCAGCGCGAGCAACAGGTAGATGGCGCCGTTGGTGACGCCGTCCAGCATCAGGATGGTGGCGATCGAAAAGTCCATGCGGGAGGGCTGCGGTGTGAGGTGGCTCCCCGATCAACGGGGCTGCGCCCGGCCGATCCGGGCGCAGCATCGTAACAGGAGGTTCGGCCCGAGCCGGCGCAGCGAGGCACCTGCGAAGTCGTGCAGCGAAGCCGGCTCACCTCAGGCCTACCCTGCGCAGTTGTCACGGGCGCTTCGGTCCGACCTGAGTCAGTCGTTGACGACGGTCCAGTCACCTTTCACGACCTTCAGCAGCACGCCGGTCTCGGGCGTGTAGCCGAAATGATCGGTCGCGGTCCAGTTCAGCACACCTTGCGAGACCGGCGTGCGGCCCATCGTCTCGAACGCGTCCTTCAGGCCGGTGCGGAATTCCTGCGTCCCGGGCTTGCCCTTCTTCAGCGCGAGCGGGATCGCCTTCTGCAGCACGATGACGATGTCGTACACGTGCGCGGCAAACTGGTTCGCGCTGCCCTTGCCGTAAGCCTTCTCGAACTCGTCCTTGAAGCGCATGCCGATCGCCTTGCTGGCGTTGCTCGCGGGCAGCTTCTCGGCCACGACCGCCGGGCCCGACGCCACGAACGAGCCCTCGACGTCGGCGCCGCCGACGCGGATCAGGTCCATCGACGCGGCGCCGTGCGTCTTGTAGATCTTGCCCTTCGCGTAGCCGCGCTCGACCAGGCCGCGATGCGGCATGGCGGCACCGCTGCCCGAGGCAACGACGAGGATTGCGTCGGGATTCGCCGCGATCAGCTTCAGCGCCTGCCCGGTCACGCTCGTGTCCGGACGTGCGAAGCGCTCGGTCGCCACCAGCTTGATGCCGGCCTTGTCGGCGAGCGGCTTGATATCGGTGAGCCAGGCCTCGCCGTAGGCATCGGAGTAGCCAAGGAAGCCGTAGGTCTTCACCCCGTTCTTCTTCCAGTGCTCGACGATCGGGATCGCCATCACCGCGGTCGACTGCGGCATCCGGAACGACCACGTGCCCTTGCCCTCGGGCAGGTTCACCGGCGAGAGCATGAGTTGCACCGTCTGCCCTTCGGCGGCGGTGTCCGACATGGCCGCGGCGATCGGCGTGGCGGCCGAGCCGACGATCAGGTCGACCTTGTCTTCGGTGATGAAACGGCGCGCGTTCTTGACGCCCAGGGTCGGGTCGGTGGCGTCGTCGAGGATGACGACGTTGAGCTTCTCGCCCGCGATGCTCGAAGGCCACAGCAAGATGCCGTTCTTCGACGGAATGCCGAGAGCCGATGTCGGCCCGGTGAGCGGCACGCTGACGCCGATCGTGGCATCGGCCGAGGCGACGGTCGCCGCGATGAACAGCAGCGCGGCGGCCAGGGGTTTGAAGGGATTCATGCGGTGATCTCCTGTCAGTGTCGTTGAGGGACGGTCAAGGCGAGAATTCCGCTGTGCGACTAGCTGCAAAGCGCGCGGATGTCTTCGGGAACGGGCAGCGCGCGCAGACGATCCGGGTCGACGCCATCGCGAACGACGAAGGCGCGGGTCTCGCGGCCTTCGCAGATCAGGTCTTCGCCACCGTCGGCGCGGACCCGCGTGATGCGGTGGACCTGCACGAACACCTTGGCGCGCCACTCCTCGACGTGGGTCGTGATCGTGAGCGCTTCGCCATAGGTCGCGGCCTTCGAGAACTTCGTGTGGATCTCGAGCAGCGGCGTGCCGACGATGCCGCGCGTCTTCACGAGTTCGCGCCACGGCGGCAGGCCGCACTGCATGAAGAACGACAGCGACGCGGCGTCCATCCAGCGCGAGAAGTTCGGGAAGAACACGATGCCCGCGGGATCGCAGTCACCGAAGTTCACCTGCACGGTGTAGAGGGTCGAACGTGGCATCGAGGTCGGTGCAGTGGTCATGGAGATCCAGGGTAGGCGAATGCATCCCGGCGCGTTCCCGGGCTCGCTGGAGGTGCCGGCGCGCCTCAGCGCCGCGGCAGGATCACGTCGGCGCCCGGCGCCAGGTACATCGCCTCGACCAGGGCGGCGCGCTGTGCCAGCACCGCGCGCTGGTTGATCGAACCCTTGTCGGTGATTTCGCCGAGGTCGATGCTCGGCGGGACGCTCAGCACGGCCGCCCGCGCGACGCGGGTCGCGCTGCCGGTGCCGCTGCGCCACAGCCCGTCGACCAGCTGCTGGAAGAAGCGACGGACGGCCGGT
>JBDSBD010000424.1:0-3219 GCA_039921765.1 Burkholderiaceae bacterium | reverse complement strand
GCTTCAGGTCGCGAACGAGGCTGGAGCAGGGTGCGGGCCACGTGCGGTTGCCGACCGCGCGCTCATGCCAGCGGCAGCTCCGTGAAGTAGCGGCCGCCATGAAAGATCAGCGGTCGCGCGCCGATGCGGCGCTCGCAGCGTTCGACCTCGCCGACGAAGATCACATGGTCGCCCTCTTCGTAGCGACTGCGGTTGAAGCATTCGAACACCGCGGCGGCGCCTTCGAGAATGGGCGCGCCGCCGGCGCCGTCGCGGAAGGCCACATCGGCGAAGCGGTTCCCCGACTTGGCCGCGAAGCGTTCGGCCAGTGCATGCTGCTCGGCGCTCAGGATGTTGATCGCGTAATGCGAGCCGCGCTCGAATGCCGCCATCGAGCCGGCGCGCCGCGCCAGGCTCCACAGCACCAGCGGTGGCTGCAGCGAAACCGAGTTGAACGAGTTCGCCGTCACGCCGACCGGCAGGCCGCCGCTGCCGCGCGCGGTGACGATGGTGACGCCGGTGGCGAACATGCCGAGCGCGGTGCGAAACGTGCTGGGCGTGAAGCTGGTGGCCTGGGCGCGCAGCGGAGAGGAAATCATGGTGTGATTGTCGGGGATTCGCGCCGGCCCTGTCTGCGTACACTGACACGCGCACCGCCCGCTGCGCCGAGCGGAATAAGTTCCCTGCCCCCAGCGTATAGATCTTCGTGCATGCCCCGCCCGCCTTCCGCCAGCAACTCCTGAACGCGATCCCGCGTCTGCGCCGCTATGCGCGCTCGCTGGTGTTCGACGCGCACGCCGCCGACGACATCGTGCAGACCACGCTGGAGCGTGCGCTGGCCCATTGGCACCAGTTCGACCAACGCCGCGACCTGCTGGTCTGGGCGATCGCAATTGCGCACAACGCCCACATGGACGAGCACCGCCGCCATGCCCGCATGCGGCTGGTCGAGCCGAGCGAGCTGCCCGAGTCGGTCGTGGCTGCGGCCGAACTGCAGGCCTCGACCAGCCCCGATCTCGGGCTGCGGCTCGATCTGGTCGCCGCGCTCAAGCGGCTGCCGCTGGAGCAGCGCGAGCCGCTGCTGCTGGTCACGCTGGAGCAGTTCTCGTACACCGAATGCGCCGAGCTGCTGCAGATTCCGATCGGCACTGTGATGTCGCGCATCTCGCGGGCGCGCGCCGCGTTGCGCCTGCTGCTCGACGGCCCGGCCGGCGGCGCACGCGAACCCTTGGTGGCGCAGACCCTGCGCCGCGTCGTCTGATGACCATGGACGACAGCTTGCTGCACGCCTGGCTCGATGGCGAACTCGGTCCCGAACGCCACGCCGAGGTCGAGGTTTGGCTGCGCGCGAACCCCGAGGACGCGGCGCGGGTGCGCCTGTGGGCCGCCGATCGCGACGTGCTGCGCGCGCGCCTCAACCCGGTCCTCGAAGAACCCGTGCCCGACGCTCTCACGCGCACGGTCTGGCGTGGCCGGACGCCGCTGCGCTGGCGCACGGCTGCGGCGGCACTGGCGCTGTTTGCCGTCGGCGGAATCGTCGGCGCGGCGCTGATGGCGCACCTGCCGACCGGTGTGACGACATTGCTGGCGAGCGCGCAGACCGGAGCGGGCGCCGGCACGAGCCCGGGCCCGGGGGCGAGCGCGCCAGCCGCCATGGCGCCCTGGCTGCGCCGCGCCGCGCTGGCCCACGCGGTGTACGTGCCCGAGCTCAGGCACCCGGTGGAGGTTGCGGTGGCCGCAGCGCCACCCGACGAGCAGCGTGCCCAGGAAGAACACCTGAGCCGCTGGCTTACCAAGCGCCTGACCGTGCCGGTGAAGGCGTTCGACCTGCGCGCGCAAGGCTTCGAGCTGGTCGGTGGCCGGCTGCTGCCCGATGCCACCGGCCCGAGCGCGCAACTGATGTACCAGGCGCTGCCCCCAGCGTCGAACGCGGCAGCCGCTGCCACTGCACCGAGTGCGTCGTCTGCCGCGATGGCCGCGCCGGCGCGCGTCACGGTCTACCTGCGCAAGCCCGACGCCGCCACGCCGGCCGCGTTCCGCTACGAGCGTCAGGGCGAGCTCGGCCTGTTCTACTGGGTCGAGGGCGACAGCGCCCACGGCGGGGCGACCGGCTACGCGCTGGTCGGCACGCTGCCGCGCGAGCGCCTGCTGGCTCTGGCCGAAGCGATCTACCAGCAGGGGCAGCCGGCGCGCTGAGCCGGTCGCGTGGCGGTTGGCCGGGTTGGGGCGGCGACCGCGCCCGGCGTGGCTCCACGCTCGAACCCACACCATCACGCCGCCGAGCCGCCCGGTCGATGCAGCTCGGTAGGGTTGCCATGACACGACACTCCGCTCACGCTCCCTAGAATGCGCCCATGACCTCGCCCGCCCCCGGCGCTGCGGTGCCCGGCGCGCCGGGGCCTCGCGTCCCCGCCTACAAGCGCAAGCTGTTCTGGGTCGCGCTGCTGTACTTCAGCGAAGGCCTGCCGCTCGGCGTGTTCTTCGACATCTTCCCGGTCTATTTTCGCCAGCAGGGCGTGAACCTGGCCGACATCGGCCTGCTCAGCCTGCTCGGCCTGGCCTGGACCGTGAAGTTCCTGTGGGCGCCCGCGGTCGACTGGGCGCGCCGCCACCGCTGGTGGATCAGCGCCGCGAACGCCGGCATGGCCTGCGTGATGTGGTTCTTCGCCGGTGGCGCGGCGGCGGCTGATGGCGGCGTGTTCGGTCCCTGGGTCTGGATCGCGATCGGCGCCTTCACCTTCCTGTCGGCCACCAACGACATCGCCACCGATGGCTACACGATCGAGCTCCTCGACCGCCACGAATACGGCATGGCCAACGGCATCCGGATCGGCTTTTACCGCGTCGGCATGATCTTCGCGGGGGTCGTGCTGATGCTCTCGGGCTGGTTCGGCTGGAGCGTGGCCTACCTGCTCGGCGGTGCGGTGTTCGGGTGCAATGCGTTGATGGCCCTGCTCGCACCGCCCGAGAAGCCACGCGTCTCGACCACCGGCACGCTGGCCCATGAAGTCAAGCTGCTGCGCGACCAACCGCTCTGGATCGCCGCCCTCGGGCTGGTGCTCGCCGGCCTGCTCTGGCCGGCGCTCACGCCGATCGCCAAGGTCGCAGGCTGGGCCTGGCTCGCGCAGTGGAATGGCGCCTGGTGGTTCAAGGGCGCGGTCCCGGTCGGGCTGATATTTCTGGGCGCGGCGTTGATGATCACCACAGCGCGTCACCCCCGCGCGCAGCTCATGCGCGAGG
>JBDSBD010000423.1:0-3917 GCA_039921765.1 Burkholderiaceae bacterium | reverse complement strand
CTGAGACCCGAGTTGGCCTTGATCGTGATCTTGTTTTCCTTGCCGGTGCCCTTGTCCTTCGCGCCGACGTGCAGGATGCCGTTCGCGTCGATGTCGAAGCTGACCTCGATCTGCGGCAGGCCGCGCGGCGACGGCGGGATGCCTTCGAGGTTGAACTCGCCCAGGCTCTTGTTGCCCGAGGCCATCTCGCGCTCGCCCTGGTAGACCTTGATCGTCACCGCCGGCTGGTTGTCGTCGGCCGTGCTGAAGGTCTGTGCAAACTTGGTCGGGATGGTCGTGTTCTTCTTGATCATCTTCGTCATCACGCCGCCCAGGGTCTCGATCCCTAGGCTGAGCGTGGTCACGTCGAGCAGCAGCACGTCCTTGCGGTCGCCGGCCAGCACCTGACCCTGGATTGCAGCACCCACCGCCACCGCTTCGTCGGGGTTCACGTCCTTGCGCGGGTCGCGCCCGAAGAACTCCTTGACCTTCTCCTGCACCTTGGGCATGCGCGTCATGCCGCCGACCAGGATCACGTCGTTGATGGCGCCGACCGCGATGCCGGCGTCCTTGATGGCGGTGCGGCACGGTGCAATCGTGCGCTCGATCAGATCCTCGACCAGCGCTTCGAGCTTGGCGCGCGTGAGCTTGATGTTCAGGTGCTTGGGGCCCGAGGCATCCGCGGTCACGTAGGGCAGGTTGATGTCGGTCTGCGCGCTGTTGGAGAGCTCGATCTTGGCCTTCTCGGCGGCTTCCTTCAGGCGCTGCAGCGCCAGCACGTCCTTCGTCAGATCGACGCCTTGCTCCTTCTTGAACTCGGTGACGATGTAGTCGATGATGCGCTGGTCGAAGTCTTCCCCGCCGAGGAAGGTGTCACAGTTGGTGGAGAGCACCTCGAACTGCTTTTCGCCATCGACGTCGGCAATTTCGATGATCGACACGTCGAAGGTGCCACCCCCGAGGTCGTACACCGCGATCTTGCGGTCGCCCTTCTCGTTCTTGTCCAGACCGAAGGCGAGTGCCGCGGCAGTCGGCTCGTTGATGATGCGCTTGACCTCGAGCCCGGCAATGCGCCCGGCGTCCTTGGTGGCCTGGCGCTGCGCGTCGTTGAAGTACGCCGGCACCGTGATCACCGCCTCGGTGACAGGCTCGCCGAGGTAGTCTTCGGCGGTGCGCTTCATCTTGCGCAAGACCTCGGCGCTGACCTGCTGCGGCGCGATCTTGTTGCCGCGCACCTCGACCCACGCGTCGCCGTTGTCGGCCGCCACGATTTTGTAGGGCATCAGGTCGAGGTCCTTCTGGACCTCTTTTTCGGTGAACTTGCGGCCGATCAGGCGCTTGGAGGCCCACACGGTATTGCGCGGGTTGGTCACGGCCTGGCGCTTGGCGGATGCGCCCACCAGCACCTCGCCGTCTTCCTGGTACGCCACGATCGACGGCGTGGTGCGTGCACCCTCGCTGTTCTCGATCACCCGGGTGGTGTTGCCTTCCATGATCGACACGCACGAGTTGGTGGTGCCGAGGTCGATGCCGATGATTTTGGCCATGCTGATGCTCCTGAAAACTATTGTTGGGTTGTTGTCAACGTGTGGATAAGGTGTGGACTTTCAAGGTGGGCCGCTGCCCACCGTTCAGCCTGAAGCCGAGACCGTGACCAGCGCCGGGCGCAGCACCCGATCGGCCAGCACGTAGCCTTTTTGCAGCACCGCGACCACCGTGTTGGGCTCTTGCGCTGAGCCGGCCGGCAGCGGCACCACGCTGATGGCCTGGTGCTGGTGCGGATCGAACTTGTCGCCCGCGGCCGGGTTCACCTCGAAAACCTTGTTGCGTTCGAGCACCGCCACCAACAACCGCAAGGTCGCATGAACGCCTTCCAGCACCTGCTCGCGGGTCGCGTCGGGGATCGCGATCGCGGCCTCCAGGCTGTCCTTCACCGGCAACAGACTGTCGGCAAAGCCTTCGAGGGCGTACTTGCGCGCCTTGGAGACCTCATCCTCGGCACGCCGGCGGGTGTTCTCGGTCTCGGCCTTGGCGCGCAGGAAGGCGTCGGCGACCTCGGCGTGGCGGGCTTCGAGTTCGGCCAGCTTGACGTCTGCGCTGGGGGCTGGGTTTGCGTCCTGGTCCGGCACCGATGCGGCTCCGGATGTCGAGTTTTCGGGGATGGATTCGTTGTTGGCCATGTTCGTGCTGAAGTCGTCCGAATGGATTGCTTGCCCTGATATGGGGCGAATGCCCCGGGCTTCAAGAAGGAATTGCGCGATTCGGGCGGCGCCCCTCCGCGTCGAGCGGAGCTAGTCGGGGTCGACCGAGGCGCTCCAGCGGTTCCAGTCGGAGAGCTGGCGGCGATCGCGTTTGGTCGGCCGGCCCTGTTCGATCGATTCGGCCGGCTCGGGGTTGAGGCGCCGTCGCAGCTGTGCCTGCTCGCGCAGTGCAAGACTTTCCGCAGTCTCGGCGTACAACGTTTGCGCCAGCGGGGCCGGGCCGCGGTGCGCGCTGAGCGCCACGACCATGACAGTGCGAACCACCGCACCCTGGCGAAACTCGACCCGGTCGCCGCCATGCAACTCGCGCGAGGCCTTGACGGCGTGGCCGTTGACGGCCACGCGCCCCTTGGCCGCCTCGTCGGCCGCCAGGCTGCGCGTCTTGAAGAAGCGCGCCGCCCAGAGCCATTTGTCGAGGCGCAGCGTCGGTAGGTGATTGAGCTCCGGCATCAGCGTCGATTGTCCACCCGCGGCAAGCGCACCGTCGCGTCGAGGCCGAGCACGACGTTTCGGGAGGTTCGGTTGTCGAGCGCAATGCTGCCGCCGAGCGAAACCACGATCTCGTGACAGATCGTCAGGCCCAGGCCCGAGCCCTGCATCGGGCTGTCAGGGCTCGGGCCCACCGCAAAGGGTTGGAAGAGACGCTGGCGCTGGTCGGTCGGTATCCCCGGGCCGGCATCGGACAGGGTGAGGGCGACATGATGTGAATCAGCCGCCATGTGCACGTCCAGGCGCGAACCGCAGGGTGCGGCCTTGACGGCGTTGTGCAGCAGGTTGCGTGTCAGCTCGCGCAGCGCCCACTCGTGGGCCAGCACTGGCGCCGGCACGGTATCGATCGAAAAGTCGAGTTGCTTCTCGGCGATCAGCGGCGCCAGGTCCAGTGCCACCGCGCGTGCGGCCTCGGACCAATCGACGACCGGAGCGCCACCCTGCTGGCGCAGCTGTTCGACCTTGGCCAGCGCCAGCATCTGGTTGGCCAGCTCGGTCGCACGTGCCACCGTGTGGCTGATCTCCTCGAGCGCCTGGTGCGGCTCGACATCGCCGCGCAGCGCCGATTGCGTCTGCGTCTTCAGCACCGCCAACGGAGTGCGCAGTTGATGTGCGGTGTCGCGCACGAAGCGCTTCTGATGTTCGAGCAGCTGGGCCAGCCGGGCCATCACCTGGTTCGTCGCGTCGACCAGCGGCAGCAGCTCGCGCGGTGCGTCGGGCGCCTCGATCGGTGTCAGGTCGCCTTCGCCGCGCTCGGTCAGGCGCGCGCTGAGCCGGCGCACCGGCCGTGTCGCGTGCTGCACCACGAGCGTGACCACGAGCGCGATCACGGCGATGAGCGCGGCCTGGCGCCACAGGGTCGCGAGCAGGATCTGGCGCGCCAGGGTTTCGCGCAGCTCCAGCGTCTCGGCGAACTGGATCGTCGCCATGCCGCGCCCCTCCGAACTCGCCACCGGCTGCAGCAGTACCGCCACACGCACCGGCTCGCCGCGATAGCGGTCATCGTAGAAGTCGACCAGCGCGGCGTAGATGCCCTTGGCGGGCAGGGTGCCGTGCCAGCCCGGCAGGTCCTTGAAGCCCGAGACCCATTCACCCGCGAAGCCGCTGACCTTGTAGAACATGTGGCTGCGGTTGTCGGCCTCGAAGGTCTCGAGCGCGGAGTACGGCACGGTGGCGCGCAGTTGCGCG
>JBDSBD010000422.1:0-3037 GCA_039921765.1 Burkholderiaceae bacterium | reverse complement strand
GGCCCTGGTGGCGCTCACGTCGCAGCCAGGGTAGGCAGGGTAGGCAGGGTCGGCGCCGACCGAAGCCGCGGGCGCCGGCGCGGCGAACCTGCGGTCCGTCTCACCCGCGCGCGGCGCTCACTTGCCCTCGGTCGCGCGCGGATCGAGCTGACTGGAGGTCGAGGTCACCCGGCCATCGGGATCGAAAGCCACCGAGAACAGCTTGGCCTCCTGGCCATCGGCGTAGCGCCAATCCCAGGTCTCCTGGTGCTGCTGCAGCGCGTAGCTCTGGGTCTTGGCCGGCTTGCCGAGCAGGCGCCGGACCTGCGCCTGGTCCCAGCCCGGCTGGATCTTTGCGAAGTTCGCCGGCGTGAGCACCTGGCGCAGCGCGCTCATCCTGCCATCGGGGCCGATCGTGATCATGTAGTTGGTCTGGCCCTCGGGCTGGCGCGGATACTCGAAGACCCGGTCGCCTCCCGGTTCGGGATAGATCGCAGCGGGCTCGCCGAACTGGGCGCGCACTTCGGCCTCGGTCGCCACGCCCGGCTCGAGCTGCGCGATCTTCTGGGCATCGCAGCCTGCGAGCAGCGCCACCACGAGCCCGACTTGCACAAACCACCACTTCGAAACACCCGTGCCGCCGAAACCCATGTCCATCCCCCGTAAAATCAAGGGATCCACTCTAGCGCTTGCGTGCTGCTCCAATGCCACTCTTCTGGAAACCGTACAAGTCCGACGCCACCTCGTTCATCGAGTCGCTGAAGGCGAAGAAGCCGACGCTCGAGAGCGAACAGCGCCGCGGCCGCGCGCTGCTCTGGGACCGGCACATCGACCGCGAAGCGCAGGCCGAGTACCGCGAGTCGCGTGTCCGGCAACAAGGCTACGTCTACTATCAGAACCCGACCGAGCCCTGATCGAGACCCTCTGGTGAGCAACGACGTGGTGGCGGCCAAGGTGCCGCACAAGCCGGTGCCGACCGACCTCCCGCAAGGCTGGCTCGCGGCAAGCGTCGACGCAGACATGTCGTCAAGCCCGGCCGACGTCGAGGGCGTGGTGGGGCCTTCAGGCCCCACCGCCGCGGCCGGTGCGGTGGGCTCTTCAAGCCCGATCGTCGTCGACGGCGTGGCGGTGGCCCGCCTGTACGGCGAGCCGCTGTTCGCACTGCCCACCGATCTGTACATCCCGCCCGATGCGCTCGAGGTGTTTCTCGAGGCCTTCGAGGGGCCACTGGACCTGCTGCTGTACCTGATCCGGCGCCAGAACTTCAACATCCTCGACATCCCGATGGCGAGCGTGACGCGCCAGTACCTGGCCTACGTCGAGCAGATCCGCAAGACCAACCTCGAGCTCGCCAGCGAATACCTGCTGATGGCCGCGATGCTGATCGAGATCAAGTCGCGCATGTTGCTGCCGCCGAAGAAGACCGACGACGGCCGCGAGCCCGAGGACCCGCGCGCCGAGCTCGTGCGCCGGCTCATCGAGTACGAGCAGATGAAGCAGGCCGCGGCCCGGCTCGACGCGCTGCCCGTCATCGGGCGCGACTTCCTGCGCGCGCAGGTCGCCATCGAGCAGGCACTCGCACCGCGATTCCCCGAGGTCGATGCCGATGAGTTGCGCGCGGCCTGGGCCGACATCCTGCGGCGCGCGAAGCTGACCGAGCACCACACCATCACACGCGAGCACCTGAGCGTGCGCGAGCACATGGGCCTGGTGCTCAAGCGCCTGCAGGGTCGGCGTTTCGCGCTGTTCGAAGACCTGTTCGACGTGAGCCGCGGCCCGCCGGTGCTGGTCGTGACCTTCATCGCGATGCTCGAGCTCTCGCGCGAACGATTGCTCGAGGTCACGCAGGCCGAGGCCTTTGCGCCGATCTACGTGCGGCTGGCCTATTCACCGACCTGAGAGCGTCTCGAGGCCGACGCCCCCGGCGCGCGTCCGCCCAGCGGCATGGGCAAGGTGGCGGAGCCGCGCCTGTTCACGCGTGCGGGATGTTCTCGACTGCACTCGTCGTTGCTCCCTCGCCTCCTTGCGCAGCGGCAGCCCGACCGAAAGGCATTCGATCCTTGCGCTGCCGCAGCGCAGGTGGCTCAGGCTCGCCGGGTCAGGGCACGGGTCCGGTTTCGACGTCGCCCGCCGCAGAAATCGGAGGCGGCAGACTCGCACACTCTTCGAACACCCGGATCGTGCAGGTCGCACAGATGCTGCGGTCGAGCCGGTCGAAGATCGTCTTGATGGCAATTCGCTTGGCCGGGAACACGTGCTCGGGGCCGAGCTCGCGCATGAAGCCGAAGCGTTGCCAGAGCTCGAGCACCGGCGCGCGCGGGCGGTGGAAGTACAGATCACCGCCCTTGGCGCGGCGCGCGCTCAGCTCACCGGCCCACAGCTCGGCCGCCGAGAGGTCGATGAAGTTCATGCTCTTGGCCATCACGAGCAGATGTTTGGGCGAATCCTTGGGTGCACGCAGGTCGCGCAATTGTTCGGCCACGTACGGCACCGCGCCGAAGTAGACCTCACCCTCCATGCGCACCATCTTCAGCTGCGGGCACTCGGGCAGCGGCTCCTTCACATCGGAGCGGACCACGAACGGCCGCGTCTTGTCGGTACTGTCGAAACCCATCACGCGCATGGACGGCGTCGACGTGCGGTGCACGTAGACCAGCAGCGACAGGATGGTGCCGAGCAGGATCGCCATCTCGATGCGGATCGACACGGTCGCAGCGAACGTCACCGCGGCGATCACGAAATCCTGCCGGCTCAAGGTCCACAGGCGGCGCCAGCCGGGGATGTCGAGCAGCGACCACGAGATCAGCACCAGCAGCCCGGCGATCGCGGCCATCGGGATCAGCGCCAGCAACGGCGCGCTGACAGCGATCAGCAACAGCAGCCAGAGCGACGCGAACACCGACGCCAGCGGCGTGCGCGCACCGGCTTCGAGGTTGGGCATGGAGCGGTTCAGCGAGCCGCACGACACGTACGACGAGAAGAATCCGCCGACGATGTTGGACAGGCCCTGGCCGCGAAACTCGCGGTTGGCGTCGATGCGCTGGCCAGACTTCAGCGC
>JBDSBD010000421.1:0-4191 GCA_039921765.1 Burkholderiaceae bacterium | reverse complement strand
AGACCGAAGGGGGTGACCCGGTCGGCAAGATTGCCTGGAGGCCATTGCTCGTGATCGTCGGCGCCATCGTGGTGTTCGGCGCCACGATCACGTCGCTGGGCATGATCATCGCAATTCCCATTCTCGTCATCTTCACCAGCTTTGCGGGCGACGACTTTCGCTGGCCCAGCGTGCTGATCAGTTCGGTCGTGCTGACCTTCGCATCCTGGGCCGTCTTTGTCTGGGCCTTGGGGCTCATCATTCCGATCTGGCCCAGCTTCGTTTCCTGAGACACGCCGCATGTATCTCCTGCAAAACCTCTCGACCGGCTTCGAAGTCGCGTTCACGCTGCAAAACCTTCTGTACGCCTTCATCGGTTGTCTGCTGGGCACCTTGATCGGCGTGCTGCCGGGGCTTGGCCCGACCGCGACGATCGCGATGCTGCTGCCGACGATCTACAACCTGGATGCGACGCCGGCGCTCATCATGCTGTCGGGCATCTACTACGGCGCCCAGTACGGCGGCTCCACCACCGCGATCCTGATCAACGTTCCTGGGGAGGCGAGTTCGGTGGTCACGGCCATCGACGGCTACCAGATGGCGCGTCAGGGGCGTGCCGGTCCGGCGCTGTCGGCGGCGGCGCTGGGTTCTTTCTTCGCTGGCTGCGTGGCCACAGTGGTGATCGCCGCCTTCGCGCCGCCCCTGACCGAACTGGCGTTCAAGTTCGGCCCGGCCGAATATTTCTCGCTGATGGTGCTCGGCCTGATCGGCGCGGTGGTGCTGGCCTCGGGCTCGTTGATCAAGGCGATCGCGATGATCATCCTCGGTCTGTTGATCGCGCAGATCAACACCGACGTGATCTCCGGCGTGGCGCGCTACAGCTTCGACATCCCCGAGCTCACTGACGGCATCAGCTTCGTCGTGATCGCGATGGGCATCTTCGGTTTCGGCGAAATCATCTCCAACCTGGGCCAGCCGGCCGAGCACCGCGAGGTGTTCACGAAAGACGTGAAGGGGCTGTGGCCCACCCGGCAGGACTTCAAGGAAGCCTGGCCGGCGGTGGTACGCGGCACCGCGCTCGGCTCGATCCTCGGCGTGCTGCCGGGCGGCGGCGCGCTGCTGTCGTCGTTTGCGTCGTACACGATGGAGAAGAAGCTCGCGGGTGCGAGCGGGCGCTTCGGCAAGGGTGATATCCGTGGCGTGGCCGGCCCGGAAAGTGCCAACAACGCCGGCGCGCAGACCTCGTTCATCCCGATGCTCACGCTCGGCATCCCGCCCAACGCGGTGATGGCGCTGATGGTGGGAGCGATGACGATCAAGGGCATCCAGCCCGGGCCGCAGGTGATGACGAGCAACCCGGAGCTGTTCTGGGGCCTGATTGCATCGATGTGGGTCGGCAATGCGATGCTCGTGATCCTGAACCTGCCGCTGATCGGAATCTGGATCAAGCTGCTCACCGTGCCCTACCGGTTCCTGTTCCCGGCGATCACGCTGTTCTGCTGCATCGGCACCTACACGCTGAACAACAACACCTTCGACGTCTACATGATGGCGATCTTCGCGGTGCTCGGCTACTCGTTCTACAAGCTGAGCTGCGAAGGGGCGCCGCTGCTGCTCGGTCTGATCCTCGGCCCGCTGATGGAAGAGAACCTGCGTCGCGCGCTCCTGCTTTCGCGCGGCGACTGGAGCGCGTTCGTGACGCGGCCGCTGTCGGCCGGCTTGCTGGCCGCCGCCGCACTGCTGATCGTGATCGTGATGCTGCCTTCGATCAGCAAGAAGCGCGAGACCGCCTTTCACGAGGAGTGAGGCCGGCACGAGGAGTCGTGCCCAAGGGCACGGCCCGGCGAGCCTTGGCGTCGGATTCCTGGGTATGCTCGCCCCTTCAACGAAGGACGGCCGATGCTCACAGCCCACCCCGAACGCGAGTCACTTCACAATGAAGTGCATGCCCGTCCGTATGAGCGCCTGGTGGCGCCGTTGGCGCTGTCGCATCTCGGCTGGCTTGGAGGTGAGGAGGCGGCGCGCGCACATCTGTGCGAGCTTTTGCGCAAGCTGCACTTGCCGCTGCCCGCCGAAGGCGCGAATCATCTGAGTGCCGATCTCGGGGGCGTGCACCTGCGCTGGGAACGGCACACCGAGTTCCACACCTGCACCTTCTGGCGCCCGCTGCGCGAGCCACCCGAATCGTTTGCGGCGTCGCCGATCGAGCAGGTGCCGACCGCCTGGCTGGAAGCGATGCCCGGCGAGTGGCTCGTGGGCCTGCACCTGCTGGTGCTGGACAGCGACACGCCGGATGGAGAACAGCGGCTGCAGCGGCTGGTGCATCGCGAGCTGCACGAAGACAGTCTCGTCGGCAGCCGGGTGATGGACGCGGGCGCCACGGTGCATGCCGACTTTCGGCTCGGCGCTGACGGCTTCGAACGCCTGGTGCTGGCTCACGACCGGGTCAACCCGCGCCGGCTCGGCCGGGCGGTGCAGCGCCTGCTGGAGGTCGAGACCTACCGAATGATGGCGCTGCTCGGCCTGCCGATGGCGCGCGAGGTGGGCGCGGCCCTCGTGCATGCGGAGCGCGATCTGGCGCGGATCGCCGCGGAGATCCGCAGCGCCGGGCGCGAACACGAGCCCGAGCTGCTGCGCCGCCTGACCGAGTTGGCGGGCGAGGTCGAAAGTCTCTACGCGAGAACGCATGCGCGCTTCTCGGCCAGCGGTGCCTATTTCGAACTGGTGCGCTGGCGTATCGACGAATTGCGTGAACAACGCATCGGTACGCTGCAGACGCTGGGTGAGTTCATGGAGCGGCGCCTCGCGCCGGCGATGCAGACCTGCGCATGGGCAGGGCGCCGCCAGCAGGCCCTTTCCGAACGGATCTCGCGCACCAGCAACCTGCTGCGCACGCGTGTCGAGGTCGAGCAGCAGCACGGAAGCCGACAACTCCTGGATGCGATGAATCGGCGCCAGAAATCGCAGGTCTTGCTGCAAAGCGCCGTCGAGGGCTTGTCGATTGCGGCGGTCACCTACTACGGTGCCGGGCTCGTCGGTTATCTCGCCAAGGGCGCCAAGGCCGCGGGCGCCCCCATCCTGCCCGAGCTGGTGGTCGCGGTCAGCATTCCGCTGATCGCGCTCGCGGTCTGGCTCGGCCTGCGCCGTTTGCACCGCAGGGTGCAGGCGAGCGCCGGTTGACGGAGGCGATCACGTGAGATGGGCCTCCTAGAATCTTCCTTTCAGCGGCTCGTCCGTGTCGGGCCCCGAGGAGTTCCTGAATGTCCCACGCTTTCGACTGGAGCACCGGCTATGCGAGCCGGCGTCTGCCGGTGTTCGGCCGCAACGTCGTCGCCACCTCGCACCCGCTCGCCGCGCAAGCCGGGCTGCGCATGCTGCAGCAAGGCGGCAACGCGGTCGATGCAGCGATTGCCGCGGCCGCGGCGCTCACGCTCACCGAGCCAGTCAGCAACGGCCTGGGGTCGGATGCGTTTTGCCTGCTGTGGGATGGGCGTGCGCTGCACGGCTTGAACGCGTCGGGTCGGGCACCGCAAGCCTGGACGCCCGAGTACTTCCGGCGCAAGTACGGCGCCGACGCGAAGACGCCGCCCACGCGCGGCTGGGACAGCGTGACCGTGCCTGGCGCGGTGGCCGGTTGGGTATCGATGAGTGAGCGTTTCGGCAAGCTGCCGTTTGGCGATCTGCTTGCGCCGGCGATCGAGATCGCCGAGCGCGGCTACGCGGTGCCGGTGGTGGTGCAGGAAAAGTGGGCTGCCGCCGTGCCATTGCTGGCCGACCAGCCGGGCTACGCCCAAACGTTCATGCCAAGGGGCCGCGCGCCCGGCGTCGGCGAGCTGTTTCGCTTGCCCGAAGCGGCGCGCACGCTGCGGCTGATCGCGCAGACCCGGGGCGCAGCGTTCTACGAAGGCGAGATCGCCGCGGCGATGGCGCAACACGCGCACTCGAATGGCGGCGCGATGACGGTGGCGGACCTGGCCGCGTACCGGCCGGAGTGGGTCGAACCGATCGGCATGGACTACGCCGCCAGCAACGGCGACCACCACCGCCTGCACGAGATCCCGCCCAATGGCCAGGGCATCGCCGCGTTGATGGCGCTGGGCCTGCTCAAGCACTTCGACCTTGCCGCGCTGCCGGTCGACGGCTTCGACTCGCAGCACCTGCAGATCGAGGCGATGAAGCTCGCGTTTGCCGACGTCTACCGTTTCGTGGCCG
>JBDSBD010000420.1:0-5847 GCA_039921765.1 Burkholderiaceae bacterium | reverse complement strand
AGGCCATCATGCCTGCCTCGATCTTCTCGAAGAGCGCATGGTCGCGCGCTGCCAGCATCGGCTCGATCGGCTCGAAGCCGTCAAGATAGGCCGACAGCGCCAGCTTGTTCGCCGTCGAACGATCGTTGGCGCGCACGGCGTCGACACTTTGTGCCAGCTTCGTCCTGGCGACCGACGTGTGGCCCGCGGCACCGGTGTCGAGTGCGTCCGGTTTGGCGCGAAGGTAGGCGCTGAGCGCTCGCGCATCGGCCTCACCAAGTCGCTGTGCGAGTGCCTGTTCCGAAGTCTGGGTCAGCGATTGCAGACTGGCAATGGTCTGGCGCGCCCCGGGATCGTCATGCCAGCGCTTTTCGCCCGCCACCTTGTCAGCTATGGTGTAGGGCAGGGTGCCGACGTAGAAGGCCAGCGCCCAGCGGTCGGCTTCAGGCAAGGCATTGAACGACGGCATGGCCGTGCTCTCGACACCGTTGCCGATGATCTGCTGCAGCGCGAACAACGATCGCTGGCTCGCGCGTTCGTGCTGCGACAGTGCCGTGGGCCGGGGATGCAGGCTGGCGGCCAGCGGGCCATCGCCCCCGCCTTGCGCGCCATGGCAGGCGGCACAACGCGCCTGGAACAACGCCGCTCCGCGCTGCAGGTCCGGCACGCTGGCCGGGGCCATCGGGAATGGATAGGCCTGCAACACGTCATGGGCCATCGCCCGCGCCTTGGCGCTGACTGCGGTCGCCGCCGCCTTGTCGGCCACCGCACCGCGCAGCGCGGCGGCCTGTTGCTGCATCGCGGGCGTGGCTTCGACGTGCGGCAACTCGGCAAGCTGCGCTTGCGCAGCCGCCGTGAACTCCTGCATTTCGGCGAATTCGCTGGCGCTGACGACCGCCCCATCGTGCACCGCGCCGCCGTAGTCGACGGCGAGATAGTCGAGCAACTGCCAGAGCTGCCGGGCCCGGCTTTCAACGTCCGGCGGGGCAGCGTGGCCCGCCATCGGCAGCAGCGTCAGGAACATCAGCCCGACGATGACGATAGCCGAGCGGAATCGGGAAGTGCGAGACATCAACGTCCATCAAATCTTGGCAACGCGAATGATTCTAATTGTCATCGATCGGATCCGCAGCATTTTTCGTGCGCGCCGCTGGGCACGTGTTCGGCCGCGGCTGCGCTCCAGAGCTCGGACCTCGGTGCCGTACGTCAACGCGGCGCGGGCCGACCTGCCCGCGCGCGCTATCGTCGGCGCTTTGCATTGCATCGCCGACCTCACACTGCCCTGGGGCCGCGTGATCCACGACTCCCCGGCAAGCTGAGGCACGCAATCATGGCAACACGACCACGCAAGTCCCGCACCCCCGCACCCTTGGGTGCCGCGGCTTCGACCAAGCACCGCGCCCAGGTCGGCGACCGCCAGGTGGTGCTGGTGCTGCAGGGCGGCGGTGCGCTCGGCGCCTACCAGGCCGGGGTCTACGAGGCGCTGCACGAAGCCGGCATCGAGCCCGACTGGGTCATCGGCACGTCCATCGGCGCGATCAACGCCGCGCTGATCGTCGGCAATCCGCCGCGGCGCCGCGTCGAACGCCTGCATGCGTTCTGGAACGTCGTGGCACACAAGGGGCTGCCCGCGCTGTGGCCAGGTCTGCCCGGGCTCCCGACGGCGTGGACCATGCTGAGCGCGGTCGCCCAGGGCCTGCCAGGCTTCTTCACTCCGCACCACACTGCCTGGCTGAGCCCCCACCTGCCGCTCGACGAAGATGCCACCGGCTACTACGACACCGCGGCGCTGCGCGAGACGCTGGGCGCGCGGGTCGACACCGAGCGGCTCAACGCCAACGCGCCACGCCTGACCGTCGGCGCGGTGAACGTTCGAACCGGCGAGATGCGCTATTTCGACAGCCGCGACGAAGCACTCGACCTGCGCCATGTGCTCGCCTCCGGCGCACTGCCACCGGCGTTTGCGCCGGTGCGCATCGACGCCGATCTTTACTGGGACGGCGGCATCTACTCGAACACCCCGGTCGAGGCGGTGTTCGACGACAACCCGCGGCACGACTCGCTCATCTTCGCGGTGCAGTTGTGGCAACCCGCAGGCGAAGCACCGCGCACGATGTGGCAGGTGTCCGGACGGCAGAAGGACATCCAGTTCGCCAGCCGCGTCAACAGCCACGTACGACGCCAGGCCCAGATTCACCAGCTCCGCCACATCGTGCGCGAGTTGACGAGCGCACTGCCGGCTGCGGCGCTGGCGCGGCCCGGGCTGAGCGAGCTGGCGGGCTACGGCTGCAGCACGGTGATGCACCTCGTTCGGCTGGTGGCGCCGCGCCTGCCCGACGAGGACCACACCAAGGACATGGATTTCAGCACTTCGCGCATCACCTCACGCTGGCAGGCCGGGCTCACCGATACCCGGCGCGCCATCGCGCAGCAAGCCTGGCTGGCGCCGGTCGCGGCAACGGACGGCCTGGTCGTGCACGATTTGGTGCCCGCCGGCGGCCCCGCCTGACCGCCCTTCCTCGCACCGCAGTCTCGTCAACCCGGAGCCTGGCACCGGAGCCCACACTGCCATGGCGCCCTGGTCGTCGAAGACCACGACGGCTTCCCGGCAGAATCGCCCGGACGCTCTGCTCGCGCACTCGATCGGGCCGCAGGCCGATCTCGTCGAGATCGGTGCCGGCGCGATCTGCAAGCTGCGTCTGCTGCGCGCCGCGCTCGAGGCGCCATCGCGCCACGTCGCCGCTGGGCATCTCCGGCGCGGGCATTGCCGTCAAATCCACAGTCGTTTGGCGGGTGGCCGACCTGACACCGCCTGAGCCTGCAAAGGGGGTGGGCGGGTCGTTCAGACGACCTGCGGGCGCAATCAACCTGTCATGGTTCGACCGTGGCGCACGTCTAATGGATGAAGGGAAAGCTCCAGGAGATGTGAACACGAAGCGGCACGGGCTGAGCAGGTGTTTCGCGCCTGGGCCCGCGTCGCCAAACCCACAGAGAGACCCATCGACCCGCATGAATCTGCACAACGTCCTGCACCGAGTGGCAATCACGCCCTGCGTTGCCCTGGCCCTTGCTTCGGGCACGGCGCCCGCGCAACAAGCCGGACCGGACGCGGCCGCGTTCAACGGCTTCGACGTGACCCACGCGAGCGTGGCGCTGCAGGCGATCCAGCGCGGCGGGCCACCCAGGGACGGCATTCCGGCGATCGACCGCCCGAAGTTCCTGCGCGCGGACCAGGCCCGCCTCGGCGCCAACGACCGCATCCTCGGCGTAGCCCTGAACGGCGTCGCCCGCGCCTATCCGGTGCGCATTCTCAACTGGCACGAAGTGGTCAATGACCGTTTCGGCGATCGTGCCGTCGTCGTGACCTACTGTCCCTTGTGCGGTACCGGCATGGCCTTCGACGTCCCGCCCGGCACGGGCTCCAGCGGCTTCGGCGTCTCGGGCCTGCTCTACAACAGCGACGTGCTGCTGTACGACCGCGCCACGCAGTCGCTGTGGTCGCAGATCATGCAGACCGCGATCAGCGGCCCGCTCGTGGGCGCGAGATTGCGGTCGGTGCCGCTCATCCACACGAGCTGGGCCGACTGGCGCCGGCGCCACCCCGCCACCGAAGTGCTCTCCGCCGACACCGGCTTTGCGCGTGACTACGCCCGCGATCCGTACGACGGCTACGAGCGCGTGCAGAAGTTGATGTTCGACGTCCAACACCGCGACGACCGCTTCCCGCCCAAGGAGTGGGTGCTCGGCGTCGAGGTGGACGGCACGCACAAGGCCTATCCCTTCAGCGTGCTCGCCCGCACCGTCGATACCGACGGCGAACTCAGGGACAGCGTCGCCGGCCGACCGCTGCGCATTCGCTATGACCGCACCCACCGCAGCGCCGAGGCCTTCGACGCCCAGGGGCGCGCCTGGCCCGGCACGATGGCGTTCTGGTTTGCCTGGGTCGCCTTCCACCCCCACACCGAAGTGCTGCGCGCCCCGTAGCCATCGGCGTCGGACCCACCATGCTGCTCAACGCCGTCCCGCCGTGGTGCACCGACCATCGTCCGTGCCGCCGATCGCGCCAACCTGAGCCACGCGCGCCCCGTGGCGGAGATCGCCACCGCCGGCGGCACCCACAGGCCATGGAGCCTGTAGCCAGCCCTGTTGTGGATTACCGCGCTGACCGGTGTGCTGGTGCTCGGCTTCGGTGGGGTGCCGCAACCGGCGCCAGTGCAAGCCCCGATGGGTCGGGCCCTGGACGGCGACTGCCGGTTCGGTGGAGGTGCCGCGACCACCGGTGGGCATGCGCTGTCCACGCGGCCTCGGCCGGCCCATCGCGCCATGGGCAGGGTCGCGACGCTGGCCGGCTTCGCGCTTGGCAGCGTTGCGCTACCCTGTGCGCAGTCGATCTCACGACGCTCTCCGGACCGAACACACAACCCGAAACGCCCATGACCTTGCTTCAATCGCCGGCTGGCGGTCCGTCACCAGCGCTGCCGCAGCCGTCCGCTCGCCTCGCAGGCGAGAGCGAGCTCGAGGCGGCATTGCCAGGTTTGCGCCAGCGCCTGCTTCGACATGCCAGACTTGCCGTGCACGATCAGGGCCTGGCCGAGGACCTGGTTCAGGACACCCTGATTGCCGTCGTCGAAAAACATGCCAAGCGCCGCGGCGAGTCATCTCTGGTGACGTGGGCGACGGCAATCCTGAAGAACAAGGTCGCCGACTGGTACCGCGCCCCCGCCAGGCGGCGCATGGTCCAGTTCAACGCCGACGATGACGCTCTGGGCGATGCCATCGATGTCCTGTATGACAGGCACGGCGATTACGCCAACCCGATCCCGGCCTGGCAGCAACCGGAGAACCATCTGGAGCAACGCCAGATGATGACGGTCCTCGAATGCTGCGTCAGTGGCCTGCCGCAGCAGACCGGACGCGTGTTCATGATGCGCGAATGGCTCGGTTTCGAAACCGCCGAGATCTGCGAACGCCTGGGCGTCAGCGCGGAGAACTGCCGGACCATCCTGCACCGGGCACGCATGTCAATGCGCGCCTGCATGCAGCGCGACTGGCTGGGCAAGAAAGGGAGCGTATGAACTGGCTGCATTCCTGCAGGAGGGCGGCGGAACTCCTGTCACAAGGCCTCGACGAGCCACTCGGGTTGCTCGACAGGCTGCGCCTGCGCATGCACCTGTCGATGTGCAACAACTGTCGGCGTGTCGACGAGCAACTCGACAACCTGCACGCGCTGTCGGCGGACCTGTTCTCGGACGAGCCGGGTCGCGAGGAGACCGAGGTGGCGCGGCCCGCTCGACCCAAGGACTGAGTCGCCGCAATATCGCGCCCAGGACATGGCGCGGTGCAGGCGACTCATGCACAGGCCTTCGCTGCACAACTGCGCAGATGCTTCGCCAAGGCCCGAGTCGCCAGGCAAGCTGCGACGGCGACTTCGACGCCGCGTCGTGCCGCCCCGGCACCGTCCTCGCGTCTCGACAGCCACGGCGGGCCGGGCCAAAGCGGCCCGGCGGTTGGGGGCTCCGAACTATCATGAAGACGACCTCTCGTCGCACCCGACATGGACCCTCTCTCCCTGCTCCTGCACCGCTTGTCGCTGAGCGCGGGCGTCTTCTACTCCGGGCAGATCTGCGGCATCCACAACTTCGAGCGCGACACGCATCGCGGCCATGTGCACATCATCAAGCGCGGACCGGTCAAACTGACCGGGGGTCGCGAAGGCAGCTTCGAGATCACCGATCCCAGCTTGCTGTTCCTGCCGCGGCCCGATGACCACCGGCTGATTGCCGACGAGCGCGCGGGTGCCGATGTGGTCTGCGCGTCGATCCAGTTCGGCGGCGGCGGGCACAACCCGATCACCGATCCGCTGCCGCC
>JBDSBD010000419.1:0-5832 GCA_039921765.1 Burkholderiaceae bacterium | reverse complement strand
GGCGATCCGGCGGGTGGACGGCGGGGTGATCGGGACCTGAGCGGACCTTCGACCGCGCCGAGCCGTACGGTGTCGGCGCCTTGGCCCAGCCCTAATCTTTGCTCTTACGAAGCTCTCAGCCCCTACTTCGCCGTCGGCATCACGAACTCGGCGCCCTTGCCGATGGTCGACGGCCAGCGCTGCATGACCGATTTCTGCTTGGTGTAGAAGCGCACGCCCTCCTCGCCGTAGGCGTGCATGTCGCCAAACAGACTCTTCTTCCAGCCGCCGAAACCGTGCCAGGCCATCGGCACCGGAATCGGCACGTTGATACAGACCATGCCGACCTGGATGCGGCGCGCGAACTCGCGCGCCACATGGCCGTCGCGTGTGTAGCAGGCCACGCCATTGCCGAACTCGTGGGCGTTGACGAGTGCCACCGCGTCGGCGAAGTTCTTCACGCGAACGCAGGTCAGCACCGGGCCGAAAATCTCTTCCCTGTAGATGCGCATGGCCGGCGTCACGTGGTCGAACAGGCTGCCACCGGTGAAGAAGCCTTGCGCGTGGCCCTCGATCTGGAACGGCTCGCCGCTGCGCGGGTCGATGCGGCCATCGACGACGAGCTCGGCGCCTTCTTCGATGCCGGACCCGATGCAGCCTTCGACCCGCTCCAGAGCTTGCCGGGTGATCAGTGGCCCCATCTCGACATCGGGCTCCATGCCATTGCCGATCTTCAGCGCCTTGGCGCGCTTCGCCAGCATCGGAACGATCCTGTCGGCCACGTCACCGACCAGCACCGCAACGCTGATCGCCATGCAGCGCTCGCCGGCCGAGCCGTAGGCCGCGCCGATCAGCGCGTCGACCGCCTGCTCGAGATCGGCGTCAGGCATCACGACCATGTGATTCTTCGCGCCGCCCAGCGCCTGCACGCGTTTGCCGTGATGCGCACCGGTTTCATAGATGTACTGCGCGATCGGCGTCGAGCCGACGAAGCTCACCGCCCGAACGTCGGGATGCGCGAGCAGTGCATCGACCGCCACCTTGTCGCCTTGCACGACGTTGAACACGCCGTCGGGCAGACCGGCCTGTGTGAGCAGCTCGGCCATCAGCAGCGAGGCCGAGGGGTCGCGCTCGCTGGGTTTGAGGATGAAGCAGTTGCCGCAGGCCAGCGCCACCGGGAACATCCACATCGGCACCATCACGGGGAAGTTGAACGGCGTGATGCCGGCGACCACGCCGAGCGGCTGTCGAAAGGTCCAGTTGTCGATGCCGGTGGAGACCTGGTCGGTGAAGTCGCCCTTGAGCAGCTGCGGCACGCCGCAGGCGAACTCGACCACATCGATGCTGCGCGTGACCTCGCCCTGCGCGTCGGAGAACACCTTGCCGTGTTCGGCCGTGATCATCGCGGCCAGCCGGTTGCGGTTCTGGTTCAGCAGCTCCAGATACTGATTGAGCACGCGCGCGCGGCGGATCGGCGGCACGTCGGCCCAGGCTGGAAAGGCCGCGTTCGCGCTTGCCACCGCGCTCTCCACTTCCTTGCTTGAGGCCAGTGCCACCTGGCGCGCCACCGCGCCGGTGGCCGGGTTGTAGACCGGCTGGTGGCGCGCATTGGCATCGGCCAGCCTGCGGCCGTCGATGAAGTGGCCGATGACGTCGGTTGCCGAATAGGCGGCGGTGAAGGCAACGGGTGCGCCCATGGTGCGGTCTCCTGAGGGTGTGCGGGATTCGAGGCTCAGCCGAGCGTGGCTGTCTATTCCAGCAGGAACACGCGCCGCGTACCAGGGGGCAAGCAAAAAAAGCCAGCTGCGCGCGGGGACCGGCAAGAAAAAACCCACCCGCTTGCACGGGTGGGCTGGGAAGTCCGTCAGAAAACGGACGTTGTTGGGACAGGTGCGGGCTGCGGGGGTACCTCTGGGATGGGTGCACGCCGAGCCGATGGCGGTGTTGTCTGGGTGACCGAGAGACAACGACGAGCTGACTCTCGGCACGCGTTTTGGCCATCGCCATCCACAGTTCAAGGAAACGCCCCGCGTGCATGCCACGCGGTGCGCGGGTGCCCGCAAGCCACGTTCCGCCGCAGCCGCAGGCAGGGCAGCGGCCGTCCGTTCAAGCCGGGCTGTGCGCCCGCACCTGCTTGGCCGCTTCGACCATGTTGCGCAATGCGGCCTCGGTCTCGGGCCAGCTGCGGGTCTTGAGCCCGCAGTCGGGGTTGACCCAGAGCTGCTCGGGCGGGATCGCGACGGCGGCCTTCTCCAACAAGCGCACCATCTCATCCACCGCGGGGATGCGTGGCGAATGGATGTCGTAGACACACGGGCCGATCTGGTTCGGGTAGCGGTAGTTGCCAAACGCCTCCAACAGCTCCATGTTGGAGCGACTTGTCTCGATCGTGATCACATCGGCGTCCATCGCCGCGATCTCTGGCAGGATGTCGTTGAACTCCGAATAGCACATGTGGGTGTGGATCTGGGTCGCGTCGGCGACGCCGCCGGCCGCGACCCGAAATGCCCGCGCGGCCCACGCCAGGTAGTCTTTCCAGTGCGATTGGCGCAGTGGCAGCCCCTCGCGGATCGCCGGCTCGTCGATCTGGATGATGCGGATGCCCGCCGCCTCCAGGTCGAGCACTTCGTCGCGGATCGCCAGCGCGATCTGCAGCGCCGTGTCGGCGCGCGGCTGGTCGTCGCGCACGAACGACCATTGCCCGATCGTGATCGGACCGGTCAGCATGCCCTTCATAGGCCGCTCGCTCAGGCTTTGCGCGTAGACGGTCCAGGCCACCGTCATCGGTTGGCTGCGCGACACGTCGCCGAACAGGATCGGCGGCTTGACGCAGCGCGACCCGTACGACTGCACCCAGCCGCTGGCGGTGAAGGCAAAGCCCTCGAGCTGCTCGCCGAAATACTCGACCATGTCGTTGCGCTCGGCCTCGCCGTGCACCAGTACGTCCAGCCCGAGCTCTTCCTGCTTGTGCACCGCCTGCGCAATCGCGCGCCGCATCGCGTCGACGTAGCCGGCCTCGGCAAGGGTGCCGTGGCGGTAGGCCGCACGTGCCGCACGGATCTCGGCGGTCTGCGGAAACGAGCCGATCGTCGTGGTCGGGTAGGCGGGCAGGTGCAGGCGTGCACGCTGCGCGACCTGGCGTGCCGGAAATGCGCTGGCGCGGCGGTCGGCGCCGGCCGGCAGCTGCGTCACGCGATCCGCGACGGCGCGGTTCTTCACGCGTGGGCTGGCGGCGCGCGCTGCGACCGCGGCGCGGGCGAGGAAGAGCTCACGGCGCACCGCCGCTTCGCCCTCGCTCAGCGCACGTTCGAGCACGTTCAGCTCGGCCAGCTTTTCCTGCGCGCCGGCCAGCCAGCTGCGCAGCTCGGCGTCGAGCGCGGTGTCGCTCGCCAGGCTCAGCGGCACGTGCAACAGCGAACAGGAGGGCGCGATCCAGAGCCGCCCGCCACGACGCGCCAGCGCCGGGCGCAGCAATGCCAGCGCGCGGTCGAGGTCGGTGCGCCAGATGTTGCGGCCGTCAATGATGCCGATCGACAACTCGCGATCGTCTGGCAGCCGCTCGAGCACCGCCTGCACCTCATGTGGCGCGCGCACTGCATCGATGTGAACGCCGGCGGCCGGCAGCTTGCAGGCCAGCTCGAGATGATTCTCGAGCGGCGAAAAATAGGTCGCGAGCAGGATCGAGATGTCGGCGGCCTTCAGCGCTGCATAGGCGCGCTCGAAGGCCTGGACCCAGGAGTCGGGGAAGTCGAGCCCGAGGAGGGGCTCGTCGAGCTGTACCCATTGCACGCCGGTGGCGGCCAGGCGCGTCAGCAGCTCGAGGTAGACCGGCAGCAGTGCATCGAGCAGGCTCAGGCGCTCGAAGTCTGCTTGCTTCGCCTTGCCCAGCCACAGGAAGCTGAGGGGGCCGAGGATCACCGGCTTGACCTTGTGGCCGAGCGCCTGGGCCTCGGCGACTTCGTCGAGCAAGCGGCGGGAGGCCAGCCGGAAGCGCGTCTGCGCGTCGAACTCCGGCACCAGGTAGTGGTAGTTGGTGTCGAACCACTTGGTCATCTCCAGCGCCGCGGTGCCGGTCTCGGCAGGGTGCCCGCAATCGTGGTTGTCAGTGGGCGCATGCTCCGATGTCACGCCCCGTGCCATGGTGAAGTAACGCGCCAGCTCGGGCTCGTTGCCGGAAAATCCGAAGCGTGCCGGTTCGCAACCGAACATCTGGATGTGGTTGGCGACGTGGTCGTAGAACGCGAAGTCCCCCACCGTCACGAAGTCCAGCCCGGCCTTGCTCTGCAGCGCCCAGTGCCGCGCGCGCAATTCGCGACCGGTGGCTTCGAGCGCCTCGGTATCGGCCTCGCCGCGCCAGTGGCGCTCGAGTGCGAACTTCAGCTCGCGTTGCGCGCCGATGCGCGGGAAACCCAGTGTATGAGTGCGGATCATGTTCAAGATGCCATCGAATGAAACTGTCTCCCGATCATCCGAGCAAGTCGTCTATGATTCAAACGAAACTTTCTTCTGATCAACGTGAGTTCTGCTCATGCAATCGCTGCTCGAACTGCGCCACCTGAAGACCTTGCAGGCCTTGCGCGAGGCCGGCAACCTGTCGCGCGCCGCGCAACTGCTGAACCTCACGCAGTCGGCGCTGTCGCACCAGCTCAAGGGGCTGGAGGCGCACTACGGCGCCGCGCTGTTCGAGCGCAAATCCAGCCCGGTCAGCTTCGGTGCCGCCGGCCAGCGCCTGCTGCGTCTCGCCGATGAAGTGCTGCCGCTGCTGGAAGAGGCAGAGCGCGACGTGAGCCGGCTGGTGAGCGGCGCGGCTGGCACGCTGCGCATCGCGGTCGAGTGCCACACCTGCTTTGACTGGCTGATGCCGGCGATGGATGCCTTTCGGGTCCGCTGGCCCGAGGTCGAGCTCGACATCGTCTCGGGCTTCCAGGCCGACCCGGTGGGCCTGCTGCACCAGGACCGCGCCGAGCTGGCGATCGTCTCCGAGCTCGATGCGGGAGAGGCGGGCGTCACGTTCCAGCCGCTGTTCAGCTTCGAGATCGTCGCGCTGCTGCCCAAGGGGCATGCGCTGCTTGCCAAGCCCTGGCTGGAGGCGGCCGACTTCGCAGCGCACACCCTGATCACCTACCCGGTGCCCGACGAGATGCTCGATCTGGTGCGGCGCGTGCTGCAGCCGGCCGGCGTGAGCCCGCCGCGCCGCACCAGCGAGCTGACGGTGGCAATGCTGCAACTGGTGGCGAGTGGACGCGGCCTGACCGCCCTGCCGCTGTGGGCGGTGAAGAATTACCTGGATCGCGGCTACGTGGCGTGCCAGCGCATCGGCGCGCAGGGCCTGACCGGCAGGCTCTACGCCGCCACGCCGACGCGCCTGGCCGACCGGCGCTACCTCGCCGAGTTCGTGCGCATCATGCGCGAGACCTCGCTGTTGACGCTTCGGGGGGTCACGTTGTTGTAGTGCGGCGTGTGTTGCCAACTCTGCATCGAGCGGCGCGCATGTCGCGGAGCTGGCTGCGGCTGCAGGGCGGAATCGGCGCGTTCACTCGCCGCAGTGTGCCGGCGGTGCACAGCTGCGGGCAGTGCCATCGGCGGGCTGTTCGAGCCGCCCGCCGCTGCGGCCGTCCGCGCGACAATGCGCGATGCCCAACCCTCGTCATCGCTCCGGTCCGGCCATCCGCCCCACGTCACAACGCAAGCCGGGCCGCACGGCACCGACGGCGGTGCCGCTCAGCGAAGCCGAACTCGACGAGTTGCAAGCCCTGCTCGACACCGCGCCGCCAAGAACGACGAGCGAGCCGGGCAGATCTACGCCCAACAGCTGCTCACGCTGGTCGTGGTTGTCCTGCTCGTCGCCTCGGC
>JBDSBD010000418.1:0-4472 GCA_039921765.1 Burkholderiaceae bacterium | reverse complement strand
CCGAGGCCCTGGCGTTCCTGCACGCCCAGGGGCTGACCCACGGGGACCTGAGCCCACGCAACATCCTGTTCACGGCCGCAGGCAAGCCAAAGCTGGGAGACTTTGGCACACACCGAGCCGTCGGCGAAACGCCGGGTGAGCACGGCACGCAGGGATTCTGTGCCCCGGAAATCGTTGTGGGCGCCGGACCCGGCGGCCTGGAACCGGCCCGGGACGTCTACTCCCTGGCCGCAAGCGCGGCGAGCGCAACGATCCGGACGACGATGCGGGCTGACTCGGGGGCGGCTTCTGGGCCGCGTGCTGCGGCGTCGGCGAGAACCTGACGGCGCAGTCTGTGCCGGCGAGAGACACGGGCGTCGTCGAGGTCGCGCCGGCGCCAGCCTCGCTTCGCGCCGGGGCCGCCCATCCCCAGAACCGTTCAGTGCAGAGCCGACGGAACGGTGAGCCCGAACTCGCCGATCGGCGCGTCGAACGGCTGGGCATCCTCGGTCATGCAAAGAAAGCTGCCGCGCATCGTGCCGTTCGGCGTGGCCAGGCGCGTCCAGCTCGTGTACTCGAAGCTCTCGCCAGGCTTGAGCAGTGGTTGGTGGCCGACCACCGCGAGGCCACGCACCTCTTCGACGTGGCCGTTCGCGTCGGTGATGATCCAGTGACGCGCGATCAACTGCGCGCTCACGTTGCCGCTGTTGCGGATCGTGATCGTGTAGGCGAACGCGTGCTCGCCGGCCTGCGGGTCCGACTGCTCGGGCAGGGGGCGCACGGCGGCGCTGATGCTGAATTCGGGGTGATGGGGCATGCGCTGCATTCTAGGCAGCACGCAGGGCTCGGTGCGGGTTGACACCTAGAATCGACGCCAGACACCGGAGTCGCCCTGCCATGCCCACCTTTCGCATCGCTCCCAGCATCCTTGCGGCCGACTTCGCCCGCCTCGGCGACGAAGTGCGTGACGTGATTGCGGCTGGCGCCGACTGGATCCATTTCGACGTGATGGACAACCATTACGTACCCAACCTCAGCTTCGGCCCGATGGTCTGCGAGGCCCTGCGTCCGCACGCGCTGCGCGCCGACGGTGCCAGGGTGCCGATCGACGTGCACCTGATGGTCGAGCCGGTGGATGCGCTGGCGCTGGCCTTTGCAAGTGCCGGCGCCGACCGCATCAGCTTCCATCCCGAGGCGGCGCCGCACGTGGACCGCACGCTGCAGCTGATCCGCGATGCCGGCTGCGCGAGCGGGCTGGTGTTCAACCCGGCCACCTCGCTCGACGTGCTGGAATGGGTCATCGACAAGGTCGACCTGGTGCTGATCATGAGCGTGAACCCGGGCTTCGGCGGACAGAGCTTCATTCCGGCGATGCTGGCCAAGATCGCCGCGGTACGGCGCCTGATCGACGCGCACCACGAACGCGGCGGCCAGGACATACGGCTCGAGGTCGACGGCGGCATCAAGATCGACAACATTCGCGCGGTCGCGCAGGCCGGCGCCGACACCTTCGTCGCCGGCAGCGCGATTTTCGGGCAGAGCGACTACAAGGCGGTGATCGATGCGATGCGCATCGAACTGGCGCGTTGAGTTGTCGCCGCAAGGCGCCGGCGAGGCTGCTCGGCCCAGCCGGGTTGACTCAAGCGGGCACCCGGGTCGACACGGAGGTGCGCGCCGCCTGTATCCGGGCGATGGCGTCGAAGCTTTGTCGCCGGTTGCACCCCATGCGCTGGAGCCGGCGCCGTGACGCAGGGTCATCTCGATCGTCACGGCCACGAGGCGCATTCCGACGGCTCCTCGCACGGCCATGGAAGCGGCGCCCACGTCGGCCACACGCACGCGCCGGCCAGCTTCGACCGCGCATTCGCGATCGGCATCGGGGCGAACCTGCTCTTTGTCGCGATCGAGGCCTTCTATGGCTGGCGGGCCGATTCGCTGGCGCTGCTCGCCGATGCCGCCCACAACCTGAGCGACGTCGCCGGCCTCGGGCTGGCCTGGGCCGGGGCCTTTGCGGGCCGGCTGCGGCCGGATTCGCGCCACACCTATGGCTGGAAACGCGCCTCGATTCTGGCCGCGTTCGCCAACGCGGTGCTGCTGCTGGTGGCGATGGGCTCGCTCGCGTGGGAGGCGGTTGGCCGCGTGAACGTGCCGCAGGCCACGCACGAAGTCACGGTGATGGTGGTGGCGGGCATCGGCATCGTCGTGAACCTGGGCACCGCGCTGCTGTTCCTGCGCGGGAGCGACGACGACCTCAATATCAGCGGCGCCTACCTGCACATGGCGAGCGACGCACTGGTCTCGGCCGGCGTGGTGGTGGCCGGTGCGCTGTCGCTCGCGTTCGGCTGGCTCTGGCTCGACCCGGTGACGAGCCTGGTGATCGCCGTGGTGATCGTGGCCGGCACCTGGGGCCTGTTCCGCCAGTCGCTGCACATGCTGTTCGACGGCGTTCCCGAGCACATCGATCTGGCCGCGGTGCGCCACGAGCTCGAGGCCCTGGCGGGAGTCGCCCGGGTGCACGATCTGCACGTCTGGGCCACCGGTACCACCGAAGTGGCGTTGACCGCGCACCTCGTGATGCCCGAAGGGCATCCCGACGACGCATTCCTCGAGGCCGCGACGCTGCGCCTGCGCGAGCGTTTCCGCATTGGTCATGTGACCCTGCAGGTGGTGCGCGAGCCGTTCATGACGCTGTGCGAGGCGGTACCGCCCGCGCAGGAGCAGACTCACGGTCACAGCCACTGAACCTGGCCCGAAGGAAAACGCCGAACCATGAAGTTCAAGGACTACTACGCCGTACTCGGCGTGCCGCGCAGCGCGACCCAGGACGAGATCAAGGGCGCCTATCGCAAGCTGGCGCGCAAGTACCACCCCGACCTCAGCAAGGCCGCCGATGCCGAGGCACGCTTCAAGGAGATCGGCGAAGCCAACGAGGTGCTGAAGGACCCCGAGAAACGCGCCGCCTACGATCAAGCCGGTCAGCAATGGGAGCGCCAGCGCCAGGGCGGCGCCCAGGACTTCCAGCCGCCGCCGAACTGGGACGCCGGCTTCGAGTTCAGCGGGCGCGGTGCCGATGGCGCCGAAGGCTTCAACCCTGACGACGCATTCGGCCCGGGCGACCGCAGCGATTTCTTCGAGACCCTGTTCGGCCGCGCCGCCCGCGGCGGACGTGCGTCACGCGGTGCTGCGTCCGGCATGCATCTGCGCGGCCAGGACCATCACGCCAAGGTGCTGATCGACCTCGAGGACGCCTACCGCGGCGCACATCGCAGCCTGTCGCTGCGCATGCCGGCGCTCGACACTGACGGGCGCGTCGCGATGCGCGAGCGCGTGCTCGATGTGAACATCCCCAAGGGCATGCGCGCCGGCCAGCATCTGCGCCTGGCGGGCCAGGGCGGCCCGGGCCTGGGCGATGGCCCGGCCGGTGATCTGTTTCTCGAGATCGAGTTCAATCCGCACCCCCTGTACCGCGTCGACGCGCGCGACGTGTACATCGACCTGCCGATCGCGCCCTGGGAAGCCGCACTCGGTGCGAGCGTGGCCGCGCCCACGCCCGAGGGCGAGGTGCAGCTCACGATCCCGCCGGGCTCGCTGGCAGGCCGCAAGCTGCGCCTGAAGGGGCGTGGCATTCCGGGCAAGGAGCCGGGCGATCTGTATGCGGTGCTCGTGATCGTGCTGCCACCGGCGACTGACGCGAAGGCTCGGGGCGCCTACGAATCCTTGCAGGCTGCCTTCGGCAGCTTCGATGCGCGCGCCGCGCTCAAGATGAAAGGGTGAACGCCGATGAGCCACGTTCCTGCTTCCGTCGTTCAGGCTCGTGTGGTCGAGGACGACATCGAGCTCTCGCTGGTCGAGCTGTGCCGGGCCTGCCATGCCCGCGAAGACCAGGTGCGCCTGTGGGTTGTCGAAGGCGTGCTCGACGCGACCCGCAGCTCGCCCGAACAGCCGCCACAGGAGTGGCGCTTCAAGGGCGTGGCGCTGACGCGCGCGCGCATGGCACTGCGCCTCACGCGCGACCTGGAGCTCGACAGCGCCGGCGTGGCGCTGGCGCTCGACCTGCTCGACGAGATTGCCGAACTGCAGGCCCGGCTGAGGCGTGCCGGTGCGATCTGAGGCCGCTCCTGCGGCCGGCAGCGCCGGCGGGTTGAACGGGTCGGGGATCGACGCCGCGATCCTCGATCTCGACGGCACGCTGATCGACACGATCGGTGACTTTCTGGCGGCGCTGAACCGGATGCTGGGCGAGCTCGCGCTGCCATCGGTCGAGCGCGCCTTCATCGAGCACACCGTCGGCAAGGGCTCCGAGCATCTGATTCACAGCACGCTGGAGCAGGTGGGCGCCAACGCCACTGCGCTGTACGCGCGGGCCTTCGAGCGTTACCAGCACCACTACGCGGCGGTGAACGGCCGGTATGCGAGCGTCTACCCGGGCGTGGCCGAAGGGCTGGCGCGCCTCTCCGGACACGGTCGGCCGCTGGCCTGCCTGACCAACAAGC
>JBDSBD010000417.1:0-5556 GCA_039921765.1 Burkholderiaceae bacterium | reverse complement strand
TTCATGATCGAGGTGATCTCGACCGCGGCGGTGCCCTCGTCCTTCATGCGCCCCAGGCGCAGGCAGCCCTGCAGCCCGAGCGTGATCTCGGTCTGCATGTCGGCGAGCTTCTTTTGCACGAGCTGGTTGGCGGCGAGCGGGCGGCCGAACTGCTTGCGATCGAGCACGTACTGGCGCGCGCGGTGCCAGCAGTCCTCGGCCGCACCCAAGGCGCCCCAGGCGATGCCGTAGCGCGCGCTGTTCAGGCAGGTGAACGGACCCTTCAGGCCGCGCACCTCGGGAAAGGCGTTCTCTTCGGGACAGAACACGTCGTCCATCACGATCTCGCCGGTGATGCTGGCTCGCAGGCCGATCTTGCCGTGGATCGCGGGGGCGCTCAGGCCCTTGGCCCCCTTGTCGAGGACGAAGCCGCGGATCGCGCCTTCATCGTCCTTGGCCCAGACCACGAACACGTCGGCGATCGGGCTGTTGGTGATCCACATCTTCGCCCCGCTCAAGCTGTAGCCGCCGGCCACCTTGCTGGCGCGTGTGATCATGCTGCCTGGGTCGGAGCCGTGGTTCGGCTCGGTCAGGCCGAAGCAGCCGATCCACTCACCGCTGGCCAGCTTGGGCAGGTATGTCTGCTTTTGCGCTTCGGTGCCGAATTCAAAGATCGGCACCATCACGAGCGAGCTCTGCACGCTCATCATAGAGCGGTAGCCGGAGTCGACGCGTTCGACCTCGCGCGCCACCAGCCCGTAACACACATAGTTCAGGCCGGCGCCGCCGTAGGCTTCGGGAATGGTCGCGCCGAGCAGGCCGAGCGCGCCCATCTCGCGGAAGATCGCCGCATCGGTCTGCTCGTGGCGGAAGGCCTCGAGCACGCGCGGCGCGAGCCGTTCCTGGGCGTACGCAGCGGCAGCCTCGCGCACCTGGCGTTCTTCGTCGCTCAGCTGCTGCTCGAGCAGCAGCGGGTCGGCCCAGTGAAAGCTTGCTTTGGTCTTGGCCATGTCGGCACTCCGATGCGGTGGAATTGAGAAAATTGGCCGGGCGGCAAGGCTTGGCTGCCAACCCGATCACACGGGGCCCGTCCTGCGCGAGCCTGTGAGCGAATCCTAGACCGAAGGAATGACCGCGGTGGCCTCGATCTCGACCTTGGCGCGGTCCTCGATCAGGTCCTTGACCTCGACCGCAGTCATTGCTGCGTTGTAGGAACCGATGACCTCGCGAAACGCCCGGCCCACCTCGTGGCCGGCCGCGAGGTATTCGCGCTTGTCCTTCACGTACCAGGTCATCCGCATGATGTGTTCGGGCTTGCCGCCGGCCTCGTGCAGCACATCGACGATGTTCTGCAAGGCCTGGCGCACCTGCGCGGCAAAGTCGTCGCTGTGAAAGACGCCTTGCCCATCCCAGCCGATCATGCCGGCGATGAAGACCTGGCGGCCACTGACGGCCACACCGTTCGAATAGCCCTTCGGGCGCGGCCAGCCTGGGGGAAGAAGCACTTGCATGGGGGTTTCCTTCATGGGTTTGTGGTCAGGGAGCGATCGTCGCCGTGCGGCGCTCGATCGCGCTGCGCACATCGGGTGGGATCGGAATCGATTGGTGCGTGTCCAGCGAGGTCGTCACAATCACCTGGCGCGCGCTCAGGCGCGACTCGCCACCGAGCGCGCGGCACTGCAGCGCCAGCGTGAGCGACTTCTCCCCCAGGCGTTCGACCTGGAGCGAAAGGCGCACGCGGTCGCCGAGCCGGCTCACGGCCCGGAAATCGACCTCGAGGCGCACGGTCGGCAGCCCGACGCTGCGCTTCATCACGAGCGTGTGGTAGGTAATGCCGAGCCCCTCGTTGACCCAGTCTTCGATCAGGCCATTGAGCATCACAAAATACTGCGGATAGAAAACGATGCCGGCCGGATCGCAGTCGGAGAAGCGGATCAGCCGCTCGCGTTCGAATACAGCGGAGCTCATCCGCGCACGTCCTTGAGCAGCTCGCGCGCGATGATCAACTGCTGCACCTCGGTGGCACCTTCGTAGATGCGCAGCGCGCGGATCTCGCGGTACAGGCGCTCGACCGGCTGCTCGCTGACCACCCCGAGGCCGCCCCAGATCTGCACCGCCGCGTCGATGACCTGCTGCGCGCCTTCGGTGGCCGCCAGCTTGACCATCGCCGCCTCGCGGGTCACGCCCTTGCCCTGGTCGCGCTGCCAGGCGGCGCGGTAGGTCAGCAATGCGGCGCCGTCGATGGTGGTCGCCATCTGCGCCAGCTTGGCTTGCGTGAGCTGGAAGTCGGCCAGCACACCGCCGAACATCTTGCGCGTGGTGGCGCGCGTGAGCGCCTCGGCGAGGGCGCGGCGAGCGAAACCGAGCGACGCAGCGGCCACCGAAGTACGGAACACGTCGAGCGTGCGCATCGCAACCTTGAAGCCTTCGCCGGCCGCGCCGATGCGTGCACTCAGGGGCACCCGGCACTCGGTGAAGCGCAGCCGCGCGAGCGGGTGCGGCGCGATCACGTCGATGCGCTCGGCAATCTCGAAGCCCGGTGTGTCGGCATCGACGATGAACGCGGAGATTCCCTTTGCGCCCCGCGCCGGGGTGCCCGGTGACCCCTGGTCCGGCGCTTCCTCGCTGCGCACGAACACCACGTAAAAGTCGGCGATGCCGCCGTTGGAGATCCAGGTCTTCTCGCCATTGAGCACCGCGTCGTCGCCGTCGATGCGCGCCGCGCAGCTCATCGCCGCCACGTCCGATCCGGCATCGGGCTCGGACAGTGCGAACGCCGCGATCGCCGCGCCGCTGGCCACGCGCGTCAGGTAGCGCTCCTTCTGCGCGGGGCTGCCGGCCAGGCTGATCGCGCCCGATCCTAGGCCCTGCATCGCGAACGCGAAATCGGCCAGGCCAGAGTGGCGTGCCAGGGTCTCGCGGATCAGGCAGATCGAGCGCGTGTCGATGGCTTCGGTCGCACCGCCATGCGCGGTGCCGCCGACCGCGTGGCGCAGCCAGCCGCCCTGCCCCAGCGCACGCACCAGCGCCTTGCACTCGGCATCGACATCGCTGCCATGGGCGGCGGCAATGTGCTCCGACGCCCAGGCGTCGAGCTCGCGCGCCAGAACGCGGTGCCGCTCATCAAAGAACGGCCAGTCGAGGTGGCTGAGGGCATTCACGTTCAATTCCCTTCGAACTTGGGCTTTTGCTTGGCCACGAACGCGTGATAGGCGCGCGAGAAATCCTCGGTCAGCATGCACAGCGCCTGCGCCTGTGCTTCGGCCTCGATGGCCTGCTCGATCGTCATCGCCCACTCGTGCTGCAGCATGGTCTTGGTGATGCCGTTGGCAAACGTCGGGCCGGCGGCCAGATCGCGCGCCAGCGCATGCGCCTCCCCGTGCAAGGCCTCGGGGCTGCACAGGCGGTTGAAGAAACCCCAGCGCTCGCCCTCTTCGCCGCCGAGCGCGCGGCCGGTGAAGAGCAGCTCGCTGGCGCGGCCCTGGCCGATCAATCGCGGCAGGATCGCGCAGGCACCCATGTCGCAGCCGGCCAGGCCGACCCGGTTGAACAGGAACGCGGTCTTGCTGCGCGAGGTCCCCAGGCGCAGGTCGGAGGCCATCGCCATGATCGCGCCGGCGCCGGCGCACACGCCGTCGATCGCGGCGACGATCGGCTGCGGGCAGGCCCGCATCGCCTTCACCAGGTCGCCCGTCATGCGCGTGAACATCAGCAGTTCAGGCGCCTTGAGCCGGACCAGCGGGCCGATGATCTCGTGCACGTCCCCGCCCGAACAGAAGTTGTCTCCTGCACCGATGATCACGACCGCGTGCACATCGTCGGCATACTTCAGCTGGCCGAACAGATCACGCAACTCGGCGTACGAATCGAAGGTCAGCGGGTTCTTGCGTTCCGGCCGGTTCAGTGTGATGGTGGCGACGCCCTCGCGCGCCTCCCACTTGAAATGCGTGGCCTGATAGCCGGCCAGTTGCTTGCGATTGCCCGCGACCAGCGCCGGGTCGACTCGGGCGGTGTCAGTGGTTGACGTGTTCATGCCTGGTACTCCTGTTCATTGCGGATCATCCCCACGCGCAGTTCACCGAGGTGAGCGTAGAGCTGTTGCACGGTCCGCGCGTCCATGCCGGAGAAGAGCTCCAGGATCCATTGCTCATGGGCCTGCGCCATCGCGTCGAAAGCATGCACCCCTTTGGGCGTGAGGCGCACGATCCAGGAGCGCCGGTCGTCGGGGCTGGCTTCGCGCACCACCAGCCCATCGCGCTCGAGCTCGTCGGTCAGGCCGGTCACGTTGCCGCCTGTCACCATCAGGTAGCGCGACAGCACCCGCATCTTCAGGCCGTCGCGAAAGCGGTACAGCTGCGACATGTAGTCAAAGCGCGCGAGCGAGATGTCGAAACGCTCGCGCAGGCGCCGGCGAATCTCGGCCTCGATCTGGGTCGAGCTCGCCAGCAGACGCAGCCACAGCTTGAGCACCGCGTGGTCGCCGCTGCCGGCGCGCGCCTCATGGCCGAGCTCGTGCGCGTCTTTCAGCAACGCATGCGAAACGTCGTCCTTCATGTGACTTCTCCTCCTGAGACCGAGATCGATTGTCCGGTGATTGACGAAGCACCGCGTCCGCACAGCCAGCGCACCGCATCCGCCACCTCGTCGGGTTGCACGACGCGCTGCTGCGGGTTGCCGGCGGCGAACTCGGCACGCGCGGCTTCCAGGCTGCGCCCAGTCTTGGCAACGATGTTGGCGACGCTTTCGCGCAAGATGTCGGTCTCGGTGTAGCCCGGGCAGACCGCGTTGACGGTCACGCCCTTGCGCGCCACTTCGAGCGCGAGCGCGCGCGTCAGGCCGATCACGCCGTGCTTGGCCGCCGTGTAGGCGCTGACATAGGCATAGCCCTTCTGGCCCGCCGTGCTCGCGATGTTGATGATGCGGCCCCAGCCCGCGGCCAGCATGTCCGGCAGCGCGGCCTGGGCACACAGATAGCTGCCGGTCAGGTTCACGTTGAGCATGCGTTGCCACAGCTCGGGCGTGGTCTTCAGGAACGGCGCGCTCTCTTCCTGGCCGGCGTTGTTGACGAGGATCGCGAGCGGCCCGTGCGCAGCGCGCGCCTGCGCGAACGCCGCCGCCACGGCCTGCGCGTCGCCCACGTCGGCGACCACGACCGCGTGACCCTTGCCGGGCAGCTCGGCAGCCAGACGCTGCAGCGACTCGACCTGGCGCCCGAGCAAGGTCAGCGTCGCGCCGTCGGCCGCGAGCCGGTGCGCAATGGCGGCCCCGATGCCGCGCGCCGCACCGGTGACGAGCGCGTGGCGACCCTGCAGTGATGCGGACACAGCCATCGCCGTCATCGTCAGACCCCCAGCGCGCGGTTCGCCTGCTCGAGCGGCGTGGCCCCGGCGACCTGCGCGGCGAGCGCGCGTTCGCGCTCCAGGTTGCGCTCGAGCTGCATCTTTGCGGCCCGGTATTGCTTGGGCCAGGCCACATCGGCGTAGCCGATCTTGGCCGACTCCATCAAGGTCCAGGCCGGGTTCGCGAGGTGCGGGCGCGCCACCGCGCACAGGTCGGCGCGACCGGCGGCGATGATGC
>JBDSBD010000416.1:0-4022 GCA_039921765.1 Burkholderiaceae bacterium | reverse complement strand
TGGCCCGGCGACAAAAGGCCGGCCAGATCCTTGAGCCAGCGAAAGCTGTCACCCGTGGCAAACCAGCTCACCGCGGTGGTCGGCAGCATAATGATCGACGAGGCGAAGATCGGCGGGATCACGCCCGACATGTTCAGCTTCAGCGGCAGGTGCGACGACTGCCCGCCGTAGACCTTGTTGCCAACCTGGCGCTTCGCGTAGTTCACGAGTATCTTGCGCTGGCCGCGCTCCACATACACCACCGCGTAGGTCACGAGGCCCACGGCCACAGTGATGAACAACGCGGCCACCACGCTCATCGAGCCCTGGCTGACCAGGCTTGCGAACTGCCCCAGCGCGCCCGGCAACCCGGCTGCGATGCCGGCAAAGATCAGGATCGAAATGCCGTTGCCCAAGCCGCGCTCGGTGATCTGCTCGCCCAGCCACATCAGGAACATCGTGCCGGCCACGAGGCTGACCACTGCGGTGACGCGAAACCCCAGGCCCGGGGCGATCACCAGGCCCGGTGAAGCTTCGAGAGACAGCGCGATGGCCAGCGACTGGAACAACCCCAGACCCAGCGTACCGTAGCGCGTGTACTGTGTGATGACGCGCTGGCCCGACTGGCCTTCCTTTTTCAACGCCTCGAGCGTCGGCACGACGTGGGTCATCAACTGCATGATGATCGACGCCGAGATATACGGCATGATGCCGAGCGCGAACACGGTGAAGCGCTCCAGCGCACCGCCCGAGAACATGTTGAACAGGCTCAGGATGCTGCCCTGCTGGCTCTTGAACAACTGCGCCAACTGATGCGGATCGATCCCAGGAACCGGAATGTGCGCACCGATCCGGTAAACCAGAAGCGCGAGCAGCAAGAAGACCAGCCGGCGACGCAGGTCGCCGAACTTGCCACTCTTGGCCAGCTGATTCGAGTTGGTTGCCACTGATCCTGATCCGTTGAAATTCGAACGCGTGTTCAGGCCACCGAACCACCGGCCGCATCGATCGCCGCCTTGGCTCCCGCCGTGGCACCGATCCCTTTGAGCGCGACCTTCAGACTCAGTTCACCCGACTTGATGACCTTGACAACCTTGGCCAGCTCGCCGACCAGCCCGGCCTGCTTCAATGCGAGCAGGTCGACTTCAGAGGCACCCAGGCGCTGCAGGTCGGTCAGGCTCACTTCAGCGTTGAAGCGCAACAGGCGCGACTTGAAGCCACGCTTGGGCAAACGGCGCTGCAGCGGCATCTGACCGCCTTCGAAACCGACCTTGTGATAGCCGCCGGCGCGAGACTTCTGCCCCTTGTGGCCACGCCCCGCCGTTTTACCCAGACCCGAGCCAATGCCGCGGCCGACACGGCGCTTGGCATGCTTGGAGCCGACGTTCGGCTTGATGGTGTTGAGTTCCATGTTCCAGTCCTTGTCGTCTTCGGTGCTCAGAGCACCTTGACCAGGTACGAGACCTTGTTGATCATGCCGCGCACCGCGGGCGTGTCTTCGAGCGTGAACTCGCTGTTCAGCTTGCGCAAACCCAGCCCGCGCACGGTGGCACGATGCGACTCGCGCGTGCCCGCGACACTGCGCACGAGCTTGACCGTCACGGTGCTCTTGGGGGAATTCTTGTCAGCCATGGTGTATCTCCACTCGGCGCCGTTCAGCTGAACAGCTCTTCGACCGTCAGGCCGCGCTTGGCCGCGACTTCGGCCGGCGTGGTCGAGTTCTTCAACCCGTCCAGCGTGGCGCGCACGATGTTGTAGGGATTGGCCGAGCCAAGGCTCTTGCAGACGATATCGGTCACGCCCATCACTTCGAAGACGGCGCGCATCGGGCCGCCGGCAATGATGCCGTCACCCGGCCTGGCCGGAGCCATCAGCACGCGCGACGCGCCATGCTCGCCCACAACCTTGTGCTGGATCGTGCCATTGCGCAGCTGAACCTTGATCATGTTGCGGCGCGCCGACTCCATGGCCTTGGTGACGGCCACCGGCACTTCCTTGGCCTTGCCCTTGCCCATGCCGATGCGGCCATCACCGTCGCCAACGACGGTCAGCGCCGCAAAGCTCAGGGTGCGACCGCCCTTCACCACCTTGGTGACCCGGTTGACCGCGATCATCTTTTCCTTCAGGCCGTCTTCACTGCCTTCAGTCTGGGCGCGGGGTTGAAACTTTGCCATTTTTCGAATTCCTCGAGAGCGTGTAGGCGCTTAGAACTGCAGACCGGCTTCACGCGCGGCATCGGCCAAGGCCTTGACGCGGCCGTGGTACGCAAAACCGGCACGATCGAAAGCAACCTTCTCGACACCAACCGCCTTCGCCTTCTCGGCGATACGCTTGCCGATCACGGCCGCAGCCGAGATATTGCCGCCCTTGCCCGCAGCTCCCAGCTCCTTGCGAACGGCCGCTTCAGCGGTCGAAGCCGTCGCAAGCACCTTGGCACCATCGTCGGAGATGACGCTGGCATAGATGTGCAAATTGGTGCGATACACCGTCAAGCGCGCGACGCGCTGCACCGCAATGCGGGCACGCGTCTGGCGTGAACGGCGAATGCGCTGGGTCTTCTTGGTCAACATGTCATGCGCCCCTTACTTCTTCTTCGTCTCTTTGATGACGACCTTTTCGCCAAGATAGCGGATGCCCTTGCCCTTGTACGGCTCGGGCGGACGGAGTGCGCGTACTTCGGCGGCAATCTGGCCCACCGCCTGGCGATCCGATCCCTTGATCACGATCTCGGTCTGCGTCGGGCACTCGACCTTGACGCCTGCAGGCATTTCCTTGGCCACGGGGTGCGAAAAGCCGATCTGAAGATTCAGCATGGAGCCCTGCGCCGCGGCACGGAAACCGACGCCGACCAGCGCCAACCTTTTCTCGAAACCCTTGTCCACGCCGGTGACCATGTTGGCCACCAGTGCGCGCATCGTGCCCGACATGGCGTTTGCCGCGACGCTGTCGTTGGCCGGCGCGAACTGGAGCGAGCCATTGTCGTTCGTGATCGACACGAGGCCGTGGACCGGGCGCACCTGCGTGCCCAGCGAACCCTTGACACTGACCGCTTCGGCGGTGAGCGACACGGCCACGCCCTTGGGAATCTGTAGCGGCATCTTTCCTACGCGAGACATTGCCATCCCTCCTTTAGGCGACGTAGCAAAGGACTTCGCCGCCGATACCGGCCTGGCGCGCCTTGCGATCCGTCATCACGCCCTTCGGCGTGGTCACGATCGCCACCCCCAGACCGTTCATTACGTTCGGGATGTCGTGGCAACCCTTGTAGATCCGCAAGCCCGGGCGACTGACGCGCTCGATGTGCTCGATCACGGGCTTGCCGGCGTAATACTTCAGCGCGATTTCAAGTTGCGGTTTGGTGGGCTCGCCACGCACCGCGAAGTCCTCGATGTAGCCTTCGTCCTTCAGGACCTTGGCGATCGCGGCCTTCAGCTTTGACGCCGGCATCACCACGCTGACCTTCTGAACCATCTGCGCGTTGCGGATGCGGGTCAGCATGTCGGCGATAGGATCACTCATGCTCATATTGAAAATCTCCTGATCGGTCCCGGGTACTGGGATGAACTCACCAGCTGGCCTTGACGACGCCAGGGATGTCACCCTTGAACGCCAGTTCACGAATCTTGTTGCGACCCAGGCCGAACTTGCGGAACGTGCCGCGCGGACGCCCGGTCAGCTCGCAACGGTTGCGCTGACGGGTCGGGTAGGCGTTGCGCGGAAGCTTCTGGAGCTCCAGGCGCGCGGCATAGCGCTCTTCGTCCGATTTCTTCGCGTCATTGGCAGCGCCCTTGAGTTCCGCGTACTTCTTCGCGTACTTGGCAACCAACTGGGTGCGCTTGAGTTCGCGCTGAATAAGGGATGTCTTTGCCACGTTCTATCCTTCAGTTCTTGAACGGAAACTTGAACGCAGCCAGAAGCGCCTTGGCTTCTTCGTCGTTCTTGGCGGTCGTGGTGATGCTGATATTCAGACCGCGCAACACATCAATCTTGTCGTAATCGACTTCCGGGAAAATGATCTGTTCCTTGACGCCGATGTTGTAGTT
>JBDSBD010000415.1:0-2947 GCA_039921765.1 Burkholderiaceae bacterium | reverse complement strand
AACCGTTGAACTCGCGTGAGAGGGTGGGCGGGCCTTTGGGGTCGGCTATTGCGAGCATGCGCACCTCCGCCAGCGCTCGCAGCGCCAGCGCGGGTGGCACAGAGCGTTGCTCGAACTGCGCCAGCGGGACGAAGATGCCCTGCGCCACGGTGCAGCACTGCGCCGGACCGTGTGACGCTTGCAGTGTTTGAATGACAGCGGCCAGGGCATCGCGGACCACAGGGTTGAGGCGCATCGGCGCCTGCAGGGCGAACGATGGCGATGCAGGTTCAGCAGGTGCCGAAGCTGTGGGCGATGGGCCAGAGTCGGTCGGGGCGGCAGCATCGGATGGTGGCGCTGGCTGCAGCAGCGAAAGCTGTGTTCCGGCCGTTGCCATGATCGAAGCCTCCGTCGTCGCAGGCGAGGGCGAGGGCGAGGGCGAAGGCGAAGGCGAAGGCGAAGGTGAAGGCTTGCTGATCAGCATCACATCGAGCGGTGCCGGCTCGGTCTCGATCCCCGAGAACAGAATTGCCGTCGAGGCCAGTCGCACCGCCTCCAGCGTGATCTTGGAGCCGGGCGGTCGAATCGTCCACGTTGCATGCTCGGCATCCTGCGGCTTGAACACGCGGGCTGCGAGCAACAACTCCAGCATGGTCTCGGGTGCCTTCGGGATGCCGACCAACTGATCGGCTTCCAACATGTCGACTACGTCGGCGGCGGCGTTCGGCCAGACGAGGAACAGCCCATCGGCGCCGAACCACACGCGCGACTTCTCTCGGTTGGGCACCCATGCCGAACTTGCACTGACCAGGCGCCTGAGCGCGTCCACCAGATAGCGTTCGAGGTGAGAACCGAACTGGGGTGTGCCATAGCGGTCGACGTTCGCCACCAGGTTGCGGTCGATGACCAGCGCGAGCGAGCGCCGCACCAACTCGTCGAGGACGTTTCGGTCGCGGTACAGCGCCACGCCGGCGATGCTGGCCATCAGGTAGGGAATGACCACCGTGTTGCCTTCTGCGAGGTACTGAAGCACTGCGGGCGGTACCACCTGGGCCAGCGCGAAGACGCCGAGGCCGCGCGTTTCAATGGCTTGTGGTTGCCAGTGCAGGAAGTAGCGGTCTGCGTCGCGGGCCTTCAACCAGCCGAACAGGGGTTGCAGATAGCTCGGCCATGGTTCGCCGGTCCTGTCGGTCACAGTGAGGTGGCCCAGCACGCGGTGCGACTCTGTGCACAGGCCAGCGATGAAGGTGGCGAGGCGCCAGCGCGGTTCCAGATGGCGCCTCGCCGTGATGGTCGAACGCCCGGAGAAGATGTGTGCGTCAGTGCCTTGCAGGCTGAAGAAGCTGGTTTCGAGACCCAGGCGCAGAAGCCCCCCGGGCGCGCTGAAGTAGTTGTCGGCTGTCGCCGGCAACAGGTGCACGAATTCGGCGTACCGGCGGATCAGGGCCAGCACCTCGCGCTCGAAGTCTTCCCGGCTCGACCCGTAGCAAAGCTTGATGCGGGCGATCAGTTCGCAATGCTGGGCCAGCAGGTCATCAACGGGGACGCACCTGAACCCGGGGTCGGGCGCGGGGTAGGGGCTGCTCGCCGGCTGAGGGATGGCCATCGTCGACGCTCCGTGGACCATCGCTGCGGCGCCATGGCTTCGGACACATTCTTCGGCTCCCTGGTGACCGCCGTCCCGCCTGAATGCGACCTATCGGAAGGGGCTATCGGCATCGGCCGCGTGATCGCGGCAGACCGAGCCCGTGATCTGGCTCAGGATCGGTTCAGGGTCACCCGGCGGCCCATTCGGGAACGAGAGCTTGATGCGTTGGTCGGTGTTGTGGCGCCGGACCAGCTTGCAAAACGGGCAGTCGTCGTTCGTTGTCGCCACAGAGCCGGCCGTCGCCAGGAATTCGCTGCGACAGGCCGGACAGGTCACCACCGAGAACGCCGGCGTCCTGGCCACCCAGATGCCGTCAGTGTGCGACGCCAGGTCGAAGGCCCGGTCGAAACTGATCCGCTGCGGGCACTGGCAAAACGTCTGGTGGTGCCGATACGCACCGACCAGGCTCTCCCCGGCGGCGAAGCCCGACGAGCGCAGCCGCCGGTAGATGGCGATGAAGATGGACGCTTCGGCGCGATACAACAAGTTGGCGCCGTGGTACCACTCGGGCGAGTCGGGCGCACGACCGCGCGGCGCGGTCTGCAGGTCGGTGAAGAAGAGCCGCTGCACGTCGCGCGGGGCCAGCCCCGTGACGTGGTGAATTGTGCGGGCGCGCGCTCCCAGTTCACAGCAATCCTTGGCCTGGTGCATGGCCCGCAGGTGTCGATCTGCACGCGTGTGCATTTCGGCTCCAGTCACGATCTGCAAATTGCGGACGATGACCACGGTGCGTGGACGACAGCCAGTGGCCCGGCCAACGGCGCGGGTGCCCGCAGCAGCGCAAGCAGATCGTGGCGCGGCGGAAAGAGCGTGGCCTTCCCGACCTGCGCGGCGATGGACCAGAGTTGCTGAGAGTCGAGCGAGCGCAGGTGTTCGGCCAGTGCAGCGCTGATTGCAAACTTGCTGCAGGTCGTCACTCGGTCGCTCTCGATGCCCAGCCTGATGGTGAAGAGCATGTTGAGATTGGCCGATTGGACATCGGTCAGGTGGTGATGGCTCATGAGGTTTCTCTCCTGGTGATGCTTTGTGGCCGTTCTGAACCAACTTTAGATGCCGTTACAGCCACCGGGCACGATGACTTTTGCCTAAATTTCAGCGCGGCCGGGACGGCGCCGGCGAGTCCCGGATTGGGTCCGGTGACTTGGCGCTCGACCGCTGCACTTGAAGGTGACCGCTGCTCAACTTGGTTTCGTGCCGTGCGCAGCTTGGCGTTTTCAGGCTAGCTTTCTCGGTTGTAGTTCCTAAAATGGACAGAAAATCATGGCCCACCTCATTGAACGATCGCGCAACCAGAAAAGATAGCTCGTTCCCATGACAGCC
>JBDSBD010000414.1:0-6656 GCA_039921765.1 Burkholderiaceae bacterium | reverse complement strand
GCAATCGCTCGCGCTGAAGGCGATGAAGGTCTCGCTCAAGCCATCGGCCCGGCCGCAACTCGAGATCGGCGAGGCCGCGCTGAACGACTTCTACTCGCGCCTGGTCGTCACCGAACAAGGGCGTTTCAATCTGCAGGAGGTCGCGGCCGGCGATTCAGCGGCCGGCTCGGCGGCCTCGTCTGCGGCGACGCAGGCGGCTGCCGCGCCCGTCGACGCGCTCGAGCCGGGCCGGCCTCCCACCGGCGCGGCGCGGGCGCCCGCTTCGAGCGCTTCGGCCGTGGCCCGGCGCGCCGAGACCGACGCGCCGCTGCCGCTCGACGTCCGTATCGGCGCGACCACGCTGACGAGCGGCCGCATCGACTTCAGCGATCACTTCGTGCGGCCCAACTACAGCGCCGCGCTGACCGAGCTGAACGGCCGGCTCGGCGGATTCAGCTCCAGCAGTCGCGAGATGGCCACGCTCGAGCTTCATGGGCGCGCCGAAGGCACTGCATTGCTCGACATCAGCGGCCAGATCAATCCGATCGCCCGACCGCTGGCGCTCGACATCCGCGCCAAGGCGACCGATCTGGAGCTCGCGCCGCTCTCGCCGTACGCCGGCAAGTACGCCGTCTACGCGATCGAGCGCGGCAAGCTCAGCATGGACGTGACCTACAGGATCGACGCCGACGGCACGCTCAAGGCCAGCAACCAGGTGGTGCTGAATCAGCTCACGTTCGGCGACAAGATCGATTCACCCTCGGCCACCAAGCTGCCGGTGCTGCTCGCGGTGGCGCTGCTGAAGGACCGCAACGGCGTGATCGACATCAACCTGCCGATCAGCGGCAGCCTGAACGACCCGCAGTTCAGCATCGGCGGCATCGTCGTGCGCATCATCGTCAACCTGTTGACCAAGGCGCTGACCGCGCCGTTCGCGCTGCTTGCCGGCGGCGGCCAGGACGACCTGAGCCTGGTCGAATTCAAGCCGGGCACCGCGATCATCGCGCCCGCCAGCGTTGCCGCCATCGACAAGGTCGCCAAGGCGCTGACCGAGCGCCCGGCGCTGAAGATGACCGTGACCGGTGCGGCCGATGCGAGCCTGGAGCGCGATGCGTACCGACAGGCCGGCGTCGAGGCGCGGCTGCGCGGCGAACGGCAGCGCGAGCGTCTGACTGCGGGTGCGGCACCCGAGCCTGCGGCATCCGCATCGGCAGTGGCCGGCGCACGGGCGGTCCCACCCACGGCCGATGCGCCGGTGACTCTGAGCCCGGACGAACATGCGAGGCTGATCAAGGCACTCTACAAGCGCACCGACTTGCCGGACAAGCCGCGCAACGCGCTCGGCTTTGCCAAGGACATTCCCGCGGCCGAGATGGAAGCGCTCTTGAAGGTGAACCTGCCGGTCAGCGCCGAGGCGATGCGCGAGCTCGCGCTGCAGCGCGGCATCGCGGTGCGCGACGCCTTGATCGCTCGGGGCCTGAAGAGCGAACGCCTGTTCCTCGCCGCGCCCAAGTTGCGTGTCGCGGGCAAGGATGAGGGTGGCGCGGCGTGGACGCCACGCGTGCAGCTCAGCCTGTCGGCGAAATGACGCGGTGCCCGGGTCGAAGAATGAGGTGGGGCGCCGGCCCATGCCCCGGTGTGCCGAGCCGGTTGGACGCCGTGGCAGCCAAGCCCACGTGGCAAGCGCGACCGGCCACTGGCGCTAAGCTCGGGCGACGCGTGGTGCCCGATCCTTGCCACGTTCGACCTTGCCCCTTCCGGAGAACACCATGACCGCTTCCAATCAAGCCTCGGCGCAGAACACCATCACGCTGGCGGGGGGGTGCTTCTGGTGCACCGAGGCCGTCTACGAGCGTGTCGTCGGCGTCACGGCGGTCGAGTCGGGCTACAGCAACGGGCACCAGGAGAACCCGAGCTACGAGCAGGTCTGCGGCGGCGAGACCGGGCATGCCGAGGTCGTGCGCGTGAGCTTCGATCCGGCGCAGATCTCGCTGCGCGAAGTGCTCGAGATCTTCTTCGTGATCCACGATCCGACCACGCTGAATCGTCAGGGCAACGATGTCGGCACCCAGTACCGCTCCGGGATCTACTTTCACGACGCCGGGCAGCAGGCCGTGGCGCGCGCGGTGCTCGACGAGGTCAACGCGCACCATGGCGGGCGTGTCGTGACGGAACTCGAACCCGAGCGCAACTACTCGCGCGCCGAGGACGACCACCAGCACTACTTCGCCAACCACCCGAACCAGGGCTACTGCGCCATCGTGGTGGCGCCCAAGGTCGAGAAGTTCAAGAAGACCTTCGCCCGCCGCGTCCGACCGCAATAGAGGCCGCCATCGCGCCACTTCGGGGTTCAGACCGGGCTGCAGGCGCCGATACACTGTGGATGCGGGCACCCTTGGGAACGGCGGCGAATGGATCAACCTTGGCTAGAAACTGGCGGCCCGGCGCTCAAGCTGGCGCAGGACTTCGCCCGACTCGGACTGTTCGAACGCGATCTGCGCACCGGGACGGCACTCTGGGATCTGCAGATGTACCGGCTGTTGGGGTTCGACCCGGCGCAACCGGCACCCGACGCGCAGGCCACGCTGGAGCGCATCCATCCCGACGACCGGGCCCGGGTCCAGGCCGAGTACGGCGCCGCGGCTCGCGCGGCCGGGCGCTACGCGAGCCGCTTTCGCGTGTTGCTGGCCGATGCCACCCAGCGCGAGGTTCAGGCCCTGCTCGAGGTGCGCAACGGCAGTGACGGGCGGCCGGAGCTGCTGCGCGGCATTCTCATCGACGACACCGAAGGCGCGGCGCGCGCGCGCGCCCAGGAGGAGCTCAACGCCAAGCTCGCGGAGGCCCTGAAACTGGCGCAGATCGCGGTCTGGCACATCGATACGGCCACCAACCGCCTGTACCACAACGATGCGAGCCGGCATCTGGCCGGCATGCCGGATTGGCCGCAGTACGTTGACCTCGACGTGGTGCGTGCCGCAACCCACCCGGACGACGTGGCAGTGGCGCTGCGTGCGGCGAACGAGGCCCTGGCGCGGCCCGGTGCGGTCGACGCCGAGACGCGCTACCTCGATGCCACCGGCCACTACCGCGATGTCCTGACGCGTCGGGTCGCCGAGCGAGACGCGAGCGGCAAGGTGATCGGCCTGATGGGCGTCTCGCTCGACCAGACCGAACGCGTCGCCGAGCGCAAGCGCGCCCAGGCTCTCGTGCACCGCATCGATCTGGTGGCCGATGCGGCCGGCGTGGGCATCTGGAGCGTGGATGTCGAGTCGGGCCAGGTCGAATGGAATGCGCAGATGTTTCACATCTACGGCCGTGACCCGGGCGAGCCGGCGCCGAGCCTGCGCCAATGGGTCGCAGCTGGGTTCATCCCGACGACCGGCGCGCGCTCGCGGCGCAGCGGCGGCGATCGATCGAGTCGGGCGAGCGCGGTTTCGAGACCGAGTTCTGGGTCGTGCGCCCCGACGGCACGGTGCGCCAGGTGGCGTGCCGCTCGAGGCGCGAACTGCGCGAGGGCCGCGCGTTCCATGTGGGCATCCACCTCGACGTGACCGAGCAGGCCGAGCAACGCGCGCGCGCCGAGCAGGCATTGCGCGACAAGCTGACCGCGCAACGCGAGAGCCAGGCCAAGTCGGAGTTCATGGCGCGCATCAGCCACGAGTTGCGCACGCCACTGAATGCGGTGCTCGGCTTTGCCCAGCTCATCGAGCACGACGGCGCGAACAGCCTTGCGCCAGCGCAGCTCGAACGCGTCGCGCACATCCGGTCGGCCGGCGAGCACCTGCTGGCGTTGATCGGCGACGTGCTCGACCTGTCGGCCACCGAAGCCGGCACCGTGCCGATCGCACTCGAGCCGGTCGACATCGACGCGCTGCTGAGTGATGTGATCGAGTGGGTCGCCGAGCCCGCGCAGCGCGCGCGCGTGAGCCTGCACCTGGAGCTCAGCGGCGGGCGCGTGCAGGCCGACCCGCGGCGCCTGCGCCAGGTGCTCTCGAACCTGTTGAGCAACGCGGTCAAATACAACCGCGCCGGTGGCGACGTCTGGCTGTCAGCCCGCAGCGCGAGCCACGACGGCCAGCCGTCGTGGGCCTTGAGCGTGCGCGATAACGGCCGCGGCTTGAGCCGCGAGCAGCGCGCGCACCTGTTCGAGTCGTTCAACCGGCTCGGCGCCGAGCACGAAGGCATCGAGGGCATGGGCATCGGGCTGACGATCGTGCGCCAGCTCGCCGAGCTGATGGGTGGGCACATCGACGTGCACAGCGATGCCGGGCTCGGCAGCGAATTCGTGGTCTGGCTGCGTGCCGCCGATGCAGTGCCCGGGGCGCGCGCCGATCGAATCGATGCGCCGGCCTTGCCCGGGTCGGCGCTCGCGACGGACGAGCCCGCGCCGCTGACGATCCTGTACATCGAGGACAACCCGGTCAATGTGATCCTGGTGCGCGAACTGGTCGCGTTGCGCCCGGGGATCGCGTTGCGCTGCGAGGTCAACGGCTTGTCGGGCGTGGCGCAGGCCCTGGCCGAACCGCCCGACGTGGTGTTGATCGACATGCAGCTCCCCGACATCGACGGCCATGAGGTGCTGCGCCGACTGCGTGCCGCGCCCGCGCTGGCCGGCCGGCCGATGATCGCGTTGTCGGCCAACGGCATGCCGGAAGACATCGCGCACGCCGAGGCCGCCGGATTCGATGCGTACTGGACCAAGCCGATCGATTTTTACCGTTTCCTCACCGACCTCGACACGCTCGCGGTCGCGGCGCAACGGCGCGCCAGCTTTCAGCCGGCTTGAGTCGGCGCGGCGGCATGAATCGACAATCGGTTTCATGCTGGAAAATTTAGCCCGCATATCTCACGCAACGCCCTTCAGGGCACACAGTGGTCGTTGCGTGAAATATGCGGGCTAGCTCGGGACGGGGAAGTCCCTTTCATTCGTTAGGCGGCACATGATCCTCCCCGCTCCAGAGTTGCTCGCGCTCATTGAGTATCGTATGCACGCGGTCGCAATTGGTCACCTTGCGCTTCGGTACACAAGCGCTTGGGAGGAGGTGCCTGCGGTTCAGATCTACTTTGACGGGGAGCAAGTGATCGAAGGCAAAGCCACGGCATTCACGAACAGCGCCATCGAGGCGGCCATTGTTCATTGCCGTGCGTTGCTCGAATTTCTGGGCCTCGGTGGAAAGAGTCAGACAGAACTCGTGGAGCGTTCGGCACGAAGCAGGACTGACGATCAAGGAGTCGAACACTTCGGCGACCTGAAGAAGGTGTCCATTGACGCGGCCGTTCGTCCGTATCCCGGGTCAAGGCATGAGGCAGAGGGTGCGCTCGCCTACGTCATCTATCTGGCAAACAAGGGTCTCGCACACACCACGTCCTCATTCACCATGCATGATCAAGGTTCGCACCTACTAGAAATCGCCTTCCGCGGCGTCCCCGTCCTCATGGTGAACAATTTCTATGTGCCGCTCGGAATTCGGCCGCCGGAGTACAAGGTGTCGGGCCGTAAACGTGCCGTCTAACCCGTCGTTCCAGCGGACCGCCTACGGCGGCAGCTGAACTCCAACTTGAGCGTCTTTCGTTCGCATCCCACCTCTCACCAATCGGAGAGTCAAATGACAATGGGTTACTGGATCGCGCGGGTCGATGTCACAGATGTCGAGAAGTACAAAGCCTATGTCACAGCGAATGCCGAGCCTTTCAAAAAGTACGGAGCACATTTCTTGGTGCGCGCTGGGCGATTCGAGAATCCAGAAGGCTCGAGTCGCACACGCAATGTCGTGATTGAGTTTCCTTCCTATCAGGCTGCCCTGGACTGCTGGAAGTCGCCCGAATATCAAGCTGCGGTCAAGCTTCGGCTGCCTGTTTCAACCAGCGATCTCGTCATCATCGAAGGCTACGATGGCCCACATTCGTCGTGAATCAGAGAGTCAAGAAGTTCTGGCCCGACGACCTCAGCATCGCCGACCCCGAGTTCTTCGCAGCCGAATTGTTCTTCGGCCACTCGCGTGTCACGGACAGTTGTCTTTTGCACTCGCTCACACAAGACGCGGGCGCTTGGCAACCATGGATCAAAGGCCGGCGACCGAGGTCGTGCTTGGTGGGAGGGTGGCACTGGGGCTCATCCCACTGAGCTGATGCCAACCATTCGCTCGAGTCGGCTGCGCTGGGGCGTTGAGTCGCCCGGCACACGCAACGTGGCCTCGCACCCTCAGTACGTGCCCGGCAGCAGGATGCCGCGATCGACCGTGCGAATGTCCGTGTGGCCGCAAAACGCCATCGTCGTGTCGAGCTCCTTGGCGATGATCTCGAGCGCCTTGGTGACGCCTGCCTCGCCCATCGCACCCAGCCCGTAGAGGAAGGCGCGACCGATCAGTGTGCCGCGCGCGCCGAGCGCCCAGGCCTTGAGCACGTCCTGTCCGGAGCGGATGCCGCCGTCCATCCAGACTTCGATCTGCGAGCCCACCGCCTCGGCGATCGCCGGCAGCGCACTGATCGACGAGGGCGCACCGTCGAGCTGGCGCCCACCGTGGTTGGAGACGATCAGCGCGTCGGCGCCGCTCGCCACCGCCAGGCGCGCGTCCTCGGCATCGAGAATGCCTTTCAGGATCAGCTTGCCGCCCCAGCGTTTCTTGATCCACTCCACGTCGGCCCAACTCAGTGCGGGATCGAACTGCTCGGCGGTC
>JBDSBD010000413.1:0-2637 GCA_039921765.1 Burkholderiaceae bacterium | reverse complement strand
CGCCGGGCACCGGGTTCAGGCTGAACACCGGCCGGCGCGCACCCCGCTCGGCCGCGCGGCGTGGAAAGATCTCGAGGTAGTACGTGGTCGCACCGGTGCGCTGCGCCACCCCGGGGATCGAGGTGCTCTGGACGGGGTAGCCGGCGCGCGTGGCGGCCTCGACCAGCCACTCGGCCAGCACGCCGCCGCCTTCGCCGCCAAGCGCGCAGACGAGGATCGTGATCGGCCGCTTCGTGTTCATTGGCTCACCCTTCACGCCGGCTGCAGCAGCCGCAGCACAGAGGCGCGCCAGGCCGCGATCAGGCGTTCGTGCCAGCGCGGGTTCTCGACCACCTCGCCACGGTAGAACGACGGACACAGGGTCGCGGCGTGCGCGTTCTCGCCGCACAGTCCGCAACCGACGCAGCCGTCGATCACGGTGGCAACCGGGTCGAGCTTGAGCGGGTCGGGGTTGTCCTTCAGGGTCAGCGTCGGGCAGCCCGACAGGCGGATGCAGGCGTGGTCGCCGGTGCAGACGTCTTCGTCGACGCCGTACCTGACCCGCACCACGCGCTTGCCGGCGCGGCGCAGCGCCGCGACCCAGGGCTTGAAGCGGCGCTGGCGCTCGAGCTGGCACTCGCCCTCGGCAATGATGACCTTCAGGCCTCGGGTCGGCGTCGTGAACGCTTCCTCGAGCGTCTTGCGCATCGCATCGACGCGGTAGGTGTACACGGTGCGCAGCCAGCGCACGCCCAGGCCCTTCAGGGTCGATTCGATCGTGGTGTTGCGGTCGACCAGGCTTTGCTGCTTGTCGGGCGCGCGCGCCTTCGCGTCGTCATCGGGGGTCGAGATGATGTCCTGCGTGCCGGTCGCCGAGGTGTAGCCGTTCTTCATGATCAGCAGCACCGAGTCGTCGCCGTTGAACAGCGCCGACTGCACACCGGTCAGCAGGCCGTTGTGCCAGAAGCCGCCGTCGCCCATGATCGAGAGCACGCGGCGCTGCATCATCGGCGCGACGCCGGCGCTGCTGGCCAGGCTCATGCCGTAGCCGAGGATCGAGTGGCCGGACGAGAACGGCTCGAAGGTCGCCAGCGCGTGGCAGCCGATGTCGGCCGCGATGTGCACCGGGCCGACCCGCGCCTGCGCGAGCTTGAGCGCCGCGAACACCGGGCGCTCCGGACACCCGACGCAAAAGCCCGGCGGGCGCGCCGGCAGTGGCGCGCCGAACTGCTGCGCGGCCTCGGCACGGCGCTGCGCGTTGCCGCCGAGCCAGTCGCGCGCGGCGTCGAGCGGAAGCGTCGGCAGGTGGCGCTCGGCAAAACGCAACAACCCGGCGGCCATCACCTCGACCGTGTACTCGCCGGCGGCCTGCAGCAGGTCCTTGCCGTGCAGCGCGACCGGCACACGCGGGACACCGGACCCAGCGGTCGGCGCACCCGACCGATGCAGCGCCGCGAGGATCGCGTGCTCGATGTATTCCGGCTGGCCTTCCTCGAACACCAGGACCGCGCGCTTGCTGGAACAAAAGTCGGTGATCTCCTCGGGCACGAGCGGGAAGGTCACGTTCAGCACCAGGATCGGCAGCTCGGCGACGCCGAACGCGTCGGCCAGGCCGAGCTGCTGCAGGCTGCAAATGAGCGTGTTGTACAGGCCGCCCTGCACGATCAGGCCAACCTCGTCGCGCGGGCCGGCGAAGACTTCGTTCAACCGGTGTTCGGCAATGAAGCGCCGTGCCGCCGGGATGCGCTCTTCGACCTTGCGCTTCTCGTGGCCGAAGGTCACCGGCGGGTGCGCCAGGCGCGCGTAGTCGAACAAGGCCGGCTCGGCCAGCGGCGCGCGTGCCGAGACCGCCGGCGCGACGTTGTCCTTGCATTCGAAGCTGCCGCGCACGTGACAGGCGCGAATGCGCAGCTCCAGCAGCGCCGGCATGTTCGAAGCCTCGGAAAGCGCGAAGGCATGCTCCACCATCTGCACCATGTGGCCCAGATCGGGGCGCGGGTCGAGCATCAGCATCGACGACTTGAGCGCGAATGCGTGCGTGCGTTCCTGGATCACGCTCGCGCCTTCGCCGTAGTCCTCGCCGACGACGATCAGGGCGCCGCCCCGCACGCCCGGCGACGAGAGGTTGGAGAGCGCATCGGCCGCGACGTTGGTGCCCACGATCGATTTCCACGTCACCGCGCCGCGCAGCGGGTAGTGGATCGAGGCGCCGAGCATCGCCGCGGCCGAGGCCTCGTTCGCGCAGGCCTCGACGTGCACACCGAGCTCGCGCATGTAGGGTTCGGCCTGCACCATCACATCGAGCAGGTGCGAGACCGGTGCGCCCTTGTAGCCGCCGACATAGGCCACGCCCGACTGCAGCAAGGCCTTGGTGATGGCCAGGATGCCTTCGCCATGGAAGGTCTGGCCTCGGCCGAGCCGAAGCGCCTGGACTTCCTTGGCGAAGGACACCTCCATGGCGGTCTCCAGGACCGGCGGTGCCTGCCCGACAGGACCGCGCGCCGATCTCGATTTGGCCCGCAGCTTAGCGGTGCACCCCCGTGCGAACCATCACGCAAACGATCTAAGTACTATTCGCCGCATGCATATCAAGGATCTCGACCTGAACCTGCTGCGCATCTTCGACGCCGTCTACCGCCAGCGCAGCGTGAGTCGCGC
>JBDSBD010000412.1:0-2790 GCA_039921765.1 Burkholderiaceae bacterium | reverse complement strand
AGCGTGTTGGCGGTGCCGAGGTCGATGGCCAGATCAGTCGAGAAGTAACGCCGAAAGGATCCGAACATGGTGAGGCTGTGGAATCGTCGCGCGGCCCGCCGTGCAGTCACAAAGGCAGCGCAACGATGGGTTTCAGTAGGGGCGGTGTGGGCAACAGCCTGCGCCGCGGGAACGCAGCAGGCGCGAAGGGCGTGTGGATAACCGGGGATAATAACGCAACGCCTTCGCAAATCGCCCCGTCCGGGGCCATTTACGCGGCATGAAACACAACCGTTACGCAAACGCTTCTCATGGCCCTGACCCCGCAAGACGTGAGCCGCATCGCCCAGCTGGCCCGGCTCGAGCTCTCCGGCACCGAAGAGGCGGCGCTGCTGCTCCAGCTCAACGGCTTCTTCCAGATCGTCGAGCGCATGAGCGCGGTCGACACGAGCGGGGTCGAACCGCTGTACACGCCGCTGTCGGCGGTGCAGCAGGTCAGCCTGCGGTTGCGCGACGACGTGATCACCGAAACCGCCGATCCGGCGCAGCGCGCGCTCAACCTCAGGAATGCGCCTGCGGCCGAAGACGGCCTGTTCCTCGTGCCCAAGGTGGTCGGCGCATGACACATCGGGTGGCAACGTCCTTCGACGCCGGCGAGCTTGAGCGCGCCGAAATGGATCGCGGAGTCCTGCGGTTTGCGGTCGGCGCGAGCCGCCGATGCCGGCCCGCAGCGGCCTGGGGCGGAGGGTCGTCGTCATGAAGGCGCTGCACGAGTTGGGCGTGGCCGAGCTCGGTCGTCTGCTCGCCGCCAAAGAGGTTTCGAGCGTCGAGGTGACGACCCATCTGCTGGCCCGGCTGGCTGCGCACGAGCAGCTCGGCGTGCTGCTGTGCAGCGACGCCGACGAGGCCCTGGCTCAGGCGCGGGGCGCCGATGCGCGACGCGCCGCTGGCGAGGTCGGCGCGCTGCTCGGCGTGCCGATTGCCCACAAGGACATCTTCGTCACGCGCACGCTGCCCACCACTGCCGGCTCGAAGATGCTGGCCGGCTACCGCAGTCCGTTCGACGCCACGGTGGTGGCACGGCTCGGCGCCGGCGAGGCGGGTGGTGCACCCGGGGCCGGCGCGGTGACCCTGGGCAAGCTCAACTGCGACGAGTTCGCGATGGGTTCGAGCAATGAGAACTCGGCCTACCGCAGCGTGAAGAACCCGTGGGACACCTCGCGCGTGCCGGGCGGATCGTCGGGCGGTTCGGCCGCCGCGGTCGCGGCGCGGCTGCTTCCGGCGGCCACCGGCACCGACACCGGCGGCTCGATCCGCCAGCCCGCCAGCTTCACCGGCATCACCGGCATCAAGCCGACCTATGGCGTGTGCTCGCGCTACGGCATGATCGCGTTCGCCTCCAGCCTGGATCAGGCCGGCCCGCTGGCGCGATCTGCCGAAGACTGCGCGTTGCTGCTCTCGGCCATGAGCGGGTTCGACGCCCGCGATTCGACCAGCGCGCAGCGCCCGCCGCAAGATTTCGCTGCGCTGCTGCACCAGTCGCGCGAAGGCGCGAGCGCGGCGCGGCCGTTGGCGGGCCTGCGCATCGGGCTGCCGCAGGAGTTCTTTCCGGCCGCGCTGAGCCCCGACGTCGCAGGCGCGGTGCGCGGTGCGCTTGCCGAGCTCGAGAAACTCGGTGCCACGCTCGTCGACGTGAGCCTGCCGCGCACCGAACTCTCGATCCCGGTCTACTACATCATCGCGCCGGCCGAAGCCTCGTCGAACCTGAGCCGCTTCGACGGCGTGCGCTATGGCCATCGGGCGGCCAGCTACAACGGCCTCGAGGACCTCTACAAGAAGAGCCGCAGCGAGGGTTTCGGGCCCGAGGTCAAGCGCCGCATCATGATCGGCACCTATGTGCTCTCGCACGGCTACTACGACGCCTACTACCTGCAGGCACAAAAGCTGCGCCGCATGATCGCCGACGATTTCCAGGCCTGCTTCGTGCACTGCGACCTGATCGCCGGGCCGGTCGCGCCCAGCGTCGCGGCCAAGCTGGGTGCGCAGGGCGATGACCCGGTCGCGGCCTACCTGGCCGACATCTTCACCCTGCCCGCGAGCCTGGCCGGCCTGCCCGGCATGAGCATACCCGCCGGCTTCGCGCAGTCGGCCGAATGCGACGGCATGCCGGTCGGCCTGCAGTTGATCGGCGACTATTTCGCCGAGGGCAGCCTGCTGCACACTGCGCACGCTTTCCAGCAGGCGACCGACTTCCACCGGCGATCGCCGCCTGCGGGAAATCGAGGATGAGCGCGCCGGCATTGACCCGCGGCTACGAGGTCGTCATCGGCCTGGAAACCCACACCCAACTATCTACCGCGAGCAAGATCTTCAGCGGCGCTTCTACCGCCTTCGGCGCGGCGCCGAACACGCAGGCATGCGCGGTCGATCTGGCCTTGCCTGGCACGCTGCCGGTGATGAACCGCGGCGCAGTCGAACGCGCGATCCGCTTCGGCCTGGCGGTGGGCGCCAAGGTCGCGCCGCTGTCGATCTTCGCGCGCAAGAATTACTTTTATCCCGACCTGCCCAAGGGCTACCAGATCAGCCAGTACGAGACGCCGGTGGTGCAGGGCGGCAGCCTGGCCATCGTCGTCGGCGGGCAGAAGAAGACGGTGCACCTCACGCGCGCCCACCTCGAGGAAGACGCCGGGAAAAGCCTGCACGAGGACTACCAGGGCCAGACCGGCATTGATTTGAACCGCGCCGGCACACCGTTGTTGGAGATCGTCACCGAGCCCGACATGCGCTCCTCAAGCGAAGCGGTCGAGTACG
>JBDSBD010000411.1:0-6387 GCA_039921765.1 Burkholderiaceae bacterium | reverse complement strand
CCGTGCCTCCCGGTGAGCAGGTAGCCCTCGAGCCAGCCTTCGCACAGGTGCTCGCTCAACACCTCCATGACGCGGCCACGCGCGCTCAGGTCGGTGTCCACGGCCTGGACATCGGCCATCCACGTCTTGCCCGAAACCTCGTACACCGCGTCGAGCCGATTCGACGCGGTCTCGTCCGGGCCGACGATCCGGAAGTTGCTCTTCTCGAGATTGAGCTTCATCACGTCACGCAGCAGGCTTCCGAGCACGCGCGTGGCCTCGGCCTCGACGCTGCCGGGCATGGGCACGTCGACCGCGTAGCGACGAAACGGCGGCATCGACAATGGTTCGAGCAAGACGCCACCGTTGGCGTGCGGGTTCGAACCCATGCGCCGGCGCCCTGTCGGCGCGAGTGCGGCAATCTCTGCGCGCAGCTTGCCGCGCTCGTCGAACAGCTCCTGTGGCCGATAGCTCATCAGCCAGGCCTCGAGCTGCTGCAGATGTTCGGGCTTCTTGATCTGCGCAATCGGCACCTGGTGCGACCGCCAGCTCCCCTCGACCTGCTTGCCGTCGACGGCTTTCGGCCCGCTCCAACCCTTGGGGGTGCACAGAACGATCATCGGCCAGCGCGGGCGTTCGGGGGTGGCGTTCGCATCGAGCGCGCGCGCATCGGCCTGGATGGCGCGGATCTGCGCCAGCACCAGGTCGAGTGCGGCGGCCAGACTCTGATGCACCACAGCCGGATCGTCGCCTTCGACAAAGTACGGCTCGTGGCCGTAGCCGCGCATCAGATCGGTCAGCTCCTGGCGGCTGATGCGCGCCAGCACGGTCGGATTGGCGATCTTGAAGCCGTTGAGATGAAGGATCGGCAGCACGGCGCCATCGCGCGCCGGGTTGAGAAACTTGTTCGAGTGCCAGCTCGCGGCGAGTGCGCCGGTCTCCGCCTCACCGTCACCGACGATGCAGGCGACGATCAGATCGGGGTTGTCGAATGCCGCACCATAGGCATGGGCCAGCGAATAGCCCAACTCGCCCCCTTCATTGATGGAGCCCGGCGTTTCCGGCGAAACATGGCTGGGCACCCCATTCGGCCACGAGAACTGGCGAAAGAGCCGCTCCATGCCATTGCGGTTCTGCTCGATCGCGGGGTAGTGCTCGGTGTATGAGCCTTCCAGGTACGTATGCGCCACGATCCCCGGTCCGCCATGGCCCGGGCCGACGACCACCATCATGTTCAGGTCGTTGTCCTTGATCAGCCGGTTCAGGTGGACGTAGACAAGGTTCAGTCCCGGAGTCGTGCCCCAGTGACCCAGCAGCCGAGGCTTCACATGCTCGAGCTTCAGCGGCGTCTCGAGCAGCGGGTTGGCCTGAAGGTAGATCTGTCCGACCGAGAGGTAATTCGACGCGCGCCAGTAGGCATGCATCTTCTCGAGCTGGTCGGGAGTCAGGGTGTTGGGGTGGGCTTGGATCATGGCGGTCTCGGCTCGTGCAGAAGGGTCAGGGGAGCAGTGCATGGCCATGCTGCGGCCATCATCTGATGCGTGCGGCGCACGTGCCAGCGTCTGTCTGTTCGTACGCTGCCGTACGGAGCACGACCAACGCATGGATCACCGTAGCACGAATCGTCGCGCGACCCACTGACGAACGACAAGCTGCGGGGTCGGCTGCTCCGGGCCAGCGCGCGCGGGCGCAGGCGAATTCCTACCTCACGTCAGATCAACGTCCGACGCCCTGAGCCGGGCCGAGTCTCCATGATGGCCCGATCCAACTTTCGCAAACCCGTCATGTCTCTTCCGATTGCGCCAGCCGGCGCTGAACCCGGGCGCGCACTCGCTCTGCCAGGTGACGCTCCCGCCGACCGCGACGACGCCGACGATTGGGACGCGTACGCGAGCGCGGTGTCATGGGGCGCCATCGTGGCGGGGGCCATGGCGGCTGCGGCACTGTCGCTGATCCTGCTGATCCTGGGGGTGGGACTGGGCCTGTCGTCGGTGTCACCGTGGGCGCACGACGGGATCAGTGGCACCACCTTCGGTGTCTCGACCATCCTCTGGCTGACCCTCACGCAACTCGTCGCTGCCGCGACCGGCGGCTACCTCGCCGGTCGGCTCAGAACCAAGTGGTCGACCGTTCACAGCGACGAGGTCTACTTTCGCGACACCGCGCACGGCTTCCTGGCCTGGGCGGTGGCGTCGCTCGCCACTGCCGCGTTTCTCACCTCGGCGATCGGAGCGATCGTTGGCACCGCGGTGCAGTCCGAAGCTCCGGTCGCGAGCGGCGTCGCCGCGAATGCGGGTGGCAGCGCGTCCAGCGGCGTGTCCATGGGATCGTCCGACAGCGCCGGCGGGTCGATGCCCTATTTTGTCGATTCGCTGTTCCGGTCATCGATTCCGGCATCTGCCTCGCCGGCATCGGCCGCCATCGAGATCGGGACCGGCACCGTCGGGCTCGCGAACGCACCGACGACTCCCTCCACCACCGCGCCGTCGGACGAAGTTTCCCGGATCTTCGCCCACTCCATTCGCAGCGGTGCGCTGCCGGCCGAAGACGCGCGGTACCTCGGCCAGGTGGTGGCGCAACGCACCGGCCTGACACAAGCGGACGCGGAAAGGCGCGTCACCGAAACCTATGCGCGCGCGCAAGCACGACTGCAAGCGGTACAGACCGACGCGAAGCAAGCCGCCGAGGTCGCGCGCAAGGCGTCCGCACGTGCCGCGCTGTGGCTTTTCATTTCACTGCTGCTCGGCGCCTTTGCCGCGAGCCTGGCTGCCACGTTTGGTGGGCGCCAGCGCGACGCATGAGTCACTGAATCCACCGCCCGCCTGCCTGCCGGAGACCCCCATGCGCTCAATCCTTCTGCTGCTGCTTGGCATCCCCCTGCCGATCATCATCTTGATCGCGTTGTTCACCTGACTCCACCGGATTCCCTCACCCCTTGAAACGACAAGGAAAAATCACCATGGCAACTGCAACGCGGAAAACCACGAAGCCCGAGAACGCACCCAAGCCGCAGGAAGCGACGGCCTTGCTGCGCGCGGACCACAAGGCAGTCAGCGCCCTGTTTGCCGAGTACGACAAGACCCGATCAACGGCCAAGAAGAGAAAGCTCGTTGCGCAGATCTGCACCGAGTTGAGCGTGCATGCGCAGATCGAAGAGGAGATCTTCTATCCAGCCGTGAAGAAGGCCTTGAAAGACAAGGAGTTGATTCCCGAAGCGACGGTCGAGCACGCCACCCTGAAGGCGCTGATCGCGCAGGTCGAAGGCGTGGAGCCCGACGGTGAGATGTTCGACGCTCGGATCAAGGTCATGTCCGAGTACGTGAAGCACCACGTCAAGGAAGAGCAGAACGAGATCTTCCCGAAGGCCCGCGCAACCCGACTGGATATGCAGGAACTGGGAGCCCAGCTCGCGCAACGAAAGGCCGAGCTGCTTGCGCAGCAGCGATCGGCCCTGTGAAGAAGATCGGCTCGCGCTGGCCCGTTGCGACGTGTCAGCGCCAACCGATCGGCCTTGCACCTCAAAGGAGTCGCCATCTTGACCATCATCACCGGATCGATTTTCGCGCTGCTCGGATTGGTGCTGGCCGGCGGCGGCGTCTGGCTTGCAGCGCTGGGCGGCACTTGGGCCTACATCGGCCTGGGGTTTGGCTTGGCAGCCACTGGCGTGCTGCTGGCGCGGCGCCACCGGGCGGCGCTGGGTGTCTACGCGGCTCTGCTGGTGGCCACCTTGCTGTGGGCGCTCTGGGAGGTCGGCCTCGATCGCTGGGCTCTCATTCCCCGGGGAGCACTTTTCGCGGTGTTTGGGCTGTGGCTGCTGGCCCCATGGATCAACCGTTCGCTTCACGCCGCGCCCGGCCCAGAGGCGCCGCTGGCGCCTTCCTCGTGGCACGGCCCGCGCGCCTGGCTTGCGGGCGCGATGGTGCTGGTGATCGCAACAACCGTGCTTTCGATCTTCCGTGACCCGTTCGATAGGGCCGGGCGCCTGCCAACGGCGCTGACCCCCACACCGGCTGGCGTGGAAAGCATTGCGAACGCCGCCGGTGACAACTGGACCGCCTACGGCGGCACTCGCTACGGTCAGCGCTATTCCGCGCTGGCCGACATCAATGCCCGAAACGCGAACCGGCTGACGCAGGTATGGACTTACCACACCGGAGAGAAGAAAGCCCCTGGCGATCCCATCGAGCGCACCTTCGAGGTCACGCCACTGGAGATCGGCGACACGCTCTACCTTTGCAGCGTGCACCAACAGGTGATCGCGCTCGACGCGGCGACCGGTCAAGAGCGCTGGAAGTTCGACCCGCACATCGACGTCGGCCATACCAGCCAGCACCTGACTTGCCGCGGACTCGCGTACGACGACGCGACCCGCCCAACGCCGACCACGGCGTCATCATCCAGATCCACATCCGCATCTGCCTCTGCAACGGCAACTGCAAGCTCATCGGCGCTGGCGCCCGCAGCCCATTCGAGCGTCGCGCCGTTCCCCACCGCCGGCAGCGCCAAGCCGGAGTGCGCGCACCGCCTGTTCCTGCCCACGATCGACGCGCGCCTGATCGCGCTCGACGCGGCCACGGGCAAGGTCTGCGCTGACTTCGGAGAGCATGGTGTGGTCGATCTGAAGGCGGGCATGCCCAATCTCAAGACCGGCTACTACATGCAGACCTCACCACCGGTGGTGGCGCAGGGCTTGGTGATCGTGGGCGGCTCCATCAACGACAACGAGTCGGTGCACAACCCTTCCGGCGTGGTGCGCGCATTCGATGTGCACAGTGGGCGCCTTGTCTGGAACTTCGATCCAGGCAATCCCACTGCGACCACGCCTCTGCCACCCGGGCAGCACTACACGGAGGGTGCGCCAAACAACTGGGCGCCGTCGAGCGTGGATGCTCAGCTCGGACTGGTCTACCTGGGTTTTGGAAACCAGTCGCCCGATCAACTCGGCGCGGGCCGAAGCGCGCAAGTGGAACGCTTCTCCAGCGCCATCGTCGCGCTGGACGTCGCGACCGGGAAGCTGCGTTGGGTGTTTCAGACAGTTCATCATGACCTGTGGGATCGCGACATCCCGGCGCAACCCACGCTCATCAACCTGACGATCGGCGGAGCCGTTGTCCCTGCACTGGTTGCCCCTACCAAACAGGGTGATCTGTACGTACTGGATCGCCGCACAGGTGAGCCCCTCATCCCGGTGCGCGAAACCCCGGCACCGGCCAGCACGACGCCCGGCGAGTTTGCGGCATCAAAGCAACCGGTCTCTGCGCTCAGCTTCATGCCACCGCCACTCAAAGGGACGGACATGTGGGGCACGACGCCGTTTGATCAGCTGGTCTGCCGCATCGAGTTCCGTTCGATGGGCTATGCGGGGCCCTACACGCCGCCGTCCACGCAACGCACGCTGGTGTACCCGGGCAACCTCGGCGTATTCAACTGGGGAGGCGTGGCGGTTGACCCGATCCGCCAGATCCTGGTTGGAACTCCGACGCGTCTTGCCTTCACGTTCGAGCTGATCGCACGCCATGACAGCACCACCAACCTTGTCAGCGAAGGCAAGAAGGAACACTGGAACGAGAACTACGGTGGGCGCTACGCCGTGATGATCGGGCCCTTCCTGTCACCCCTCAAACTTCCCTGCCAGGCGCCGCCCTGGGGCGCCATCGCGGGCGTCGACCTGCATACCGGAAAGCTCGCCTGGAGGCACCGCAATGGCACCGTGCGCGACCAGATGCCGAGCTTTCTGCCGATCCCGCTCCCGATGGGCGTGGCAGGCTTGGGCGGGCCGCTGCTCACGGCCGGCGGTGTCGTCTTCTACAGCGGCGCGATGGACAACTACCTGCGCGCCTTCGACGTGACGACCGGGCGCAAGCTCTGGCAAGCCCGGCTCCCGGCCGGCGGCCAGGCCACGCCAATGACCTATCGGGTCAACGGCAAGCAGATGGTTGTGGTTGCGGCTGGCGGGCATGGCTCCTTCGGCACCACGCTGGGCGACGCGGTCGTGGCCTATGCGCTGAACTGACGGCGCCGGCCTCACTCGATGACTCCCACATTCGATCCCCTGGCACAACGCCTCAGCACTGCCGATGACCGGGTGCGGCTGAGCGCGTGGTTGCCGCCACAAGCCGGGGTCGTGCCGCGCGTGCGTCTGGGCTCGTGCTGGGTCAACGTGCTATGGGCGATTCCGCTGATCTTCGTTCTGCTGGTACTCGGCGTGGCCGTCGCACAAGGCTTGCGCCAAGTGCCAACGGTGCAGGAGTTCGTCGCAAGATATCCCGGCGCTCCCGCGTCCGCTGCCGTCGTGACCTCGGGCTTTCCCGCAGGGCTCAGGCTGATGCATTTCCTGAACCTGTTCTTCATGGCCTTCATCATCCGCGCGGGACTGCAGATCCTCGCTGATCACCCACGGCTCTACTG
>JBDSBD010000410.1:0-5070 GCA_039921765.1 Burkholderiaceae bacterium | reverse complement strand
CGCGAACGTCGTGAAACTGGTCGAACATCAGCAGGGTCTTCTTCAAGCCGTCGGCCGCGATCGCGCCGACCTGGCTGTCGTCGAGCAGCGTGACGAGCGGGCTGATGTTGAAGCCGCCCAGCATCGTGCCCAGCAGTTCGGTGGCTTTCGCGCGGTCGATCAGCGCGTTTTGCTCGGTCCCATGAGCGAGTGCGGCCAGGTAGCTGGCCTTCACCTTGGCAGCGTCGTCAACGCCGGCCGGGACGCGGTGCGTGATCAGCTCGAGCAGCGCGGCCTCTTCGCCAGCGGGAGGCGCCTTCAGCAGTTCGATCAACTCGGCGGTCTGCGCTGCCGTCAGCGGCAGCGGCGGAATTCCGAGGGCGGCGCGTTCGGCAACGTGTTGGCGATAGGCTTGAAGCATTGGGAAAACTCCTTGGACAGTTGAACGAGATGTGAAGGCCAGGACCGGTGCCCGATCAGCCCGTCTTCGGGACGATGAGCTTGAGGCCCTTGAAGTAGTCGCGGTAGAAGGCGGCGTCACGTGTGATCAGCGCGTCGCACTGGAGCAAGGCGTGTGCGCCCACAAGAAAATCGGCCCCGCCGCGCTCACGCGCGTCGTGAAGCGGTCGCTTTCTGGCTCCTTTGCGAACCGACCAGGGCGCTGCCACTGCGCCGCGCTGTCGGTAGCGACGCTGCATCTCGCCCGCCCGCACCGCGGATTTGGACTCGACCGCAACGTAGCCGATGCCCATGTCCTCGAGCGCGCTCATCGCCTCGGCGCCATTGCGCAGCGCGGTCGTGATCTCGGTCAGCACCACGTCACACACCACCACCGGGCCGACGCTCAAGCACTGGCGCAGGCTGGCCTCCGCGCCTTCGGCCGTGTCGGGATCGTTGGACAGCAGGTCGATGAGCACCGATGAGTCGATCGCAATCATGCCTTCACCGCCGCGCGGCCTTGCGGGGCGGGAGTCGACATGGGCGTGGGGGCTGGCATGGCGGCTCAGGTGTCCAGTGGGTCGCCGGACGCGTGGCCGCGGATCGCCTGCATGGCCTCGTCGGTCGAGCCGAAGCCATCGAGCTTGAAGCGGCCGCGGGCACGGGAGATCGAGTCGTCGACGTTCTTGCGCAGGATGATGCGACCGCCGTCGAGTTCGACCTTGAGCTGGGTCCCCTTGGTCAGGCCCAGGGCATCGCGCACCGCTTTGGGCAGCGTGATCTGGCCGCGCTCGGCAACCGTGGCTTCCATCGCGAACTCCATGAATCAAGTATGCATGAATTGTACATACCTGAGTCCGCGTACTTCTGGCCAGGCGGTCGCTCCCTCGCCGCCACCTGGTTCGGGTCCGGTCCGGGTCGCGGCGCGGGCGCGCCTGTGTTCACAGGGTGACGCGATCCGTCGGCCGCGACCGAAGGGCCTGCGCGCCGGGCGCCTGGGTGCGTTGGCCGATCCAGCCCGCGACAGGGTTCGATGCGCCCGTGGAGCCGGCGGCCTACCGTGTCGATGCCGTGGTGGTTTGCGTGTTCGGTGCGAGGAGCAGGGGGGTGGCAGGCGCGGCGCCGGTCTGCGCTGCCTTTGCGACGCGTGCGGCTTCGATCAGCTCGAGTTGCTTCGCGCCGACGCAGTTGTCGACCATGCGCTGGCCGGTCTTGACGTTGAGCAGCATCGACTTGCTCGCGATCTGCACCAGCAGTCCTTCGCCACGCACGTCCTCGAGCCGGACCGCCCCGGTGGGGGAGAGTACCGGCTTCATCAGGTACGCGCTCTTGCCATGCTTGACGTCGATATAGCCGCGGTGGGTCGGGTCTCCCGCGATCTCCACGGTCTGATTGAACTCGCAGGCATAGGCGCCCAGGTAGACCTTGTCGGACGCTTCGATCTGGGCTGGCGATGCCGGCTCCGGTTCAACTTCGGCCGGCTTGGGGGCGGCCTGGCGCGAGGCCTTGTGCGCGGATTTGGCTTTGGCGCTTGCGGCTTGTGCGGGCGGGAGACAGAACGTTGTCAGCAGCGCAAGCGCAAGGGCCGGGGCGAGGGCTGATCGGATCTGTTTCATGGCGTGGGCGGGCAGGTTGGGATGAGCCGATTGTGGCGCGTTCGGGTCGAGGCAGGGTGCGAATGCGGCGCCAGATATGTCGCGGTCGGCCGATCTGTTTCGTCTCGACACGATTGGACGTCAGTGCGATTCGAAGAAGCGCTTGCGCGCCTCGGCGGGCAAGCGCTGGCCGGTGCGCCGGGCGCGCTCCAGCAGGCGCCAGAAGTAGCGGTAGCTGGCACGGTCGTGCAGAAAGTCGCCGCCGGCACTGTGGTGCCGGATCGGGGCCCAGTGCGCGTCCTGCGCGGCGGCCAGGATCTCGGCGGCCTGCTCGACCTCGGACGCATCGGGCGCGAATGCCGCAACGATCGGCCGGATCTGGTTCGGGTGGATGCTCCACATGCGCGTGTAGCCGAACTCCTGCGCGGCGCGCATGGCCGCCGCACCGATGGCCTGCCGATCATCGAGTTCGGTGACGACGCAGTGCGAGGGTGTCTTGGCGTGGCCGTGGCAGGCCGCCGCGATCGCGAGCTTGGCGCGCAGCACCAGAGGATGTGCGAACTGGCCTTCGACGCCCATCGCCGTGGCCGGGATCGCCCCACGGTGCGCCGAGACGAAGTCCATCAGGCCAAACGACAGCGACTCGATGCGCGGCTGCGCCGCGATCAGCTCAACCTCGCGCAGAGCGCCGTGGGTTTCGATCAACGCGTGCACCGGGATGACCCGGGCCAGCGTGTGGGCGCGGGCCTGACGGTCGATCTCAGCGCAGGCACGCACCACATCGGCAACGCCGTGCGGCTTGGGCAGCATCAGATAGGCCAGCCGCGCGCCGGCCCCGCCCACCAACGTCGCCACGTCCTGCGCGAACGCCGGGTGATCGACCGGATGCAGTCGCGCGCCGACCCGGTCGTGCACGTTCGCGCCTGACATTACCAGTTCCGCTGCCATCTGCGCGTGCTCGGCCTCGCCGCCGATCGGCGCGCCGTCTTCGCAGTCGAGCGTCACGTCGAACACCGGGCCGAGCTCGGCCTGCAGCGCGAGGCTCTTGCGCATGCGCACCTCGACGCCGCAATAGTGGTCACAGACCGGCAGATTGGGCGCTGCGTCGTCGGCGTCGAACAAGGCGTCACGCGGATGCGGCGCGGCGCGCGCCACGCTCTCGCCCGTTGGGTGAGGGTCGGGGCGCGGCGGCGGGTGTGGCTGGGGCATGTTGCAGGTGGCTCGAGTGATGGGGGTGGGTCGCTAGCGGGCGCGCTGCGCAACGATGAACCGGCGCGGGAATGCGAGCAGGCGCCGGCCGTCGGCGCGCGGCGGACAGGCCAGCGCAATGCGCCGCTCGTAGTCGGCCAGAAACGTCGTGCGCAGCGCCTCGGGCAGCGGATCCAAGTAGGGCTTGAGCCCGGTGCTGCGCAGCCAGTCGACGATGCTCGCGGCCGTTGCCATCGGATGCTGGTACACGGTGCACCAGACCTCGACTTCGGCCGCGCGGGGGGCGAGCAGGTCGTAGTACGTCTCGAGCGGCAGCAACCGGGTGCGCACGCCGGCGGCGTCGTCGCACAGCGTCGCATACGGCGCCTGGCTTGCGACCTCACGCATCAGGCGGTGCGACGGTTCGTCGAGGTTGTCGGGCGTCTGGATCGCGAGGACTCCGCCCGGGGCAAGCTGCGCGAACAGGCGCGGAACCAGCGTCTCGTGCGCGCCGACCCATTGCAACGCCGCGTTCGCGTAGATCAGATCGGGTGCGGTCTCGGGTTGCCAGGACGCGATGTCGCCGAGCTCGAATCGGCAGCCCGGCAATCGCGCGCGAGCGCTGGTGAGCATGGCCTCGGAATGGTCGATCCCGACGACACGGGCCTGTGGAAAGCGCTCGATCAGCAGCTCGGTCGAATTGCCGGGGCCGCAACCGAGGTCGATCACCTGCGCCGGCGCATCGAGCGCGACGCGCGCCAGCAGGTCGCGCGCCGGCCGCGTGCGCTGGGCTTCGAAGCGCAGGTAGAGCCGTGGATTCCAGTCGGCGTCCATGTCGCAGGCCTGGTGCGGCCGTCGTTCCTACAGCAGGTGCTTGACGCCCGCCTGCTCGTCGAGCAACTCCTTCAGTGTCCGGTCGATGCGCTCCTGGCTGAAAGCGTCGATCGGCAGGTCCTCGACGAGCTTGTATTCGCCCGCGGCGGTGGTGACCGGGAAGCCGAACACCACGTCCTTCGGGATCCCGTACTGGCCATCGGAGGCGATGCCCATCGTGACCCACTTGCCGTTCGTGCCCAGGATCCAGTCGTGCATGTGGTCGATGGCCGCGTTCGCAGCCGAGGCCGCCGACGAAACGCCGCGCGCCGCAATGATGGCCGCGCCGCGTTTGCCCACGGTGGGCAGGAAGCTGTCCTTGTTCCAGGCCGGGTCGTTGATCATGTCCTTGACGTTTGCGCCAGCGATGGTCGCGAAACGGTAGTCGGCGTACATGGTGGGCGAGTGGTTGCCCCACACCGCGAGCTTCTCGATCTGGGCCACCGGCTTGCCGGTCTTTGCGGCAATCTGGCTCAGTGCACGGTTGTGGTCCAGCCGCAGCATCGCAGTGAAGTTCTTGCGCGGCAGATCGGGGGCGCTCTTCATCGCGATGTAGGCATTGGTGTTGGCCGGATTGCCGACCACCAGCACCTTCACATGGCGGCTCGCCACGGCGTTCAGCGCCTTGCCCTGGGCGGTGAAGATCTCGGCATTGACAGCCAGCAGCTCAGCGCGTTCCATGCCGGGGCCGCGCGGGCGCGAGCCGATCAGCAGCGCGTAGTCGACGTCCTTGAAGGCGGTCATCGGGTCGCCGTGCGCTTCCATGCCGACCAGCAGCGGGAACGCGCAATCCTGCAGCTCCATCATCACGCCCTGCAGCGCCTGCTGGGGTTTTTCCAGTGGTACTTCGAGCAGACTCAGGATGATCGGCTGGTCCTTGCCGAGCATTTCGCCCGAGGCGATGCGGAACAGGATGGCGTAACCGATCTGACCGGCGGCGCCGGTGACGGCGACGCGCATTGGAGTCTTGGTGGTCATCTGATTTGTCCGTGATCGC